>NZ_JBLBUE010000163.1:0-7689 GCF_047290655.1 Alteromonas sp. AMM-1
GTTTTACATTATCCTGGCAAGCATTTAGCCTGGCTTCGGTTAGCGTAACCTGCCCGGTCAATTCAGCCACCGCGTTTTCGCCGCGCAGGATATCCCCGGCAAGCCTGGCAAGGGTTTGCGCCCGTTGCAATTGCCCTGCCTGTTCGTCCTTCTTGCCAATACGCAACCAATCCTGTGCCAGCCACTCTCCGGTTTCCGTTACAAAAAGGCTAAAGGGGGAAGCCCCAAGTAAAGCCTGGGCAGACGCTACATCTTTTGCCACACCGATGTGGTTAAAAATGGCGGGGACTTGAGGGTTCTCAACAAGCGACGCTACCGAACCCGGTGATTTAGACTCAGTAAACTGGCCTTCGGTGAAATAATGGAAACCTGCCGTAAACGAAGCCTGCGCAGATATACCACTTTGTAATGAGCAGTCTCGCAACACCTGAGCGTCACCCAACAGCGTTAATACGTGCTCAATAACCGCTGCTTTGCCTGGCTTTGGCGTTAACCATTCCCATAATGCAATTGCCTCTTCGGGTTGTGCTTGTTGTGGTGCCGATGCTTTTTGCAGGATGTCTAAAGCCGCATGTTGAGACTGCAGGGATTGTAATTCGCCTTTCGCGGCTAACAGCGCTGCATTGCTATTAGCAAGTGCTGAACGCGCTTCTGTTTGCTCTGTTTCCGCCTCAAGTAATGCCTCTGACAGTGCTTCTACCTGAATTTCAAGGTCACTTTTTTCTGCTTCTAACTGCATTAAACGTGTCTCAAAATCATCCTGGGTATATTCTTTGAGTTCCTGCTCCAGTTCGCCAATTCGTTGCTGAGTGCGCATTTGCATTTGCAGCAGAGTTTGTACTTTGCTGTGGTGGGTATGTACTTGCTGTTTTAATTGGTGGTAGCCCTGATCAGCCTGCTGAAACGCTCGTTGATGTTGTTGCAAGGCTTGTTCTGCCTCGTCCCGGGCAATATCGAGCTGCTCACAGTAAGCCTGCTTCATTTCATACTCAGGCTCTAAGTTCAACAATGATTCCGAGAAGGTTTCGTGCTGATATACCAAATGCCCCTGCGTGTCGCTTAACCGAGCCAGTTGGTCATTTAGCGTGTTGAGTTCCTGCTGAATTTGCTGACGGCGCTGTTGATTATGCTGGGCAGACTGCTCAAGTCTGGAAATTGCCGCACTCACAGTAAACAGCGATTGTTGTAACGAATCCAGTACTTGCTTGTGCTCCTGAGCTGCCACCCGGTATTTCTCGATGCCAGCTTCATCACCGCGTTGTTTAGCGGTTAACGCCTCAATCTCGGTTTTCACCTGCTCTTGCTGACTGAGCAATTTTTGCAAGTGATCGTCTTGCTTTAACCAGCGAATAGCCGCCAACTCTGCTTTGAGTTGCCGCTCCTGGGCTTTGAGTGTTTTATAACGTCGGGCCGCTGCGGCCTGACGCTGTAACTTGTCGAGCTGGCGTCCAAGTTCGGCCCGCACATCCTCCAGTCTTTCCAGGTTATCCTGGGTGTGACGTATGCGATTCTCCGTTTCGCGACGGCGTTCCTTGTATTTGGAAATGCCAGCGGCTTCTTCAATAAACACCCGCAGTTCCTGTGGCTTGGATTCAATTAACCGCGAAATCATGCCCTGTTCAATAATGGCGTAGCTGCGCGGGCCTAACCCGGTCCCCAGAAACAAGTCAGTGACGTCACGACGCCGACATTTACTGGCATTCAAATAATAGGTAGACACCGCATCACGGGTAACCACTCGCTTGATTGAGAGTTCGTTGTATTTGGCGTATTCGCCAGCGATTCGGCCACTGCTGTTATCGAATACCAGTTCAACACTGCACTGCCCCACGGCTTTGCGCGCAGTTGAGCCGTTAAAAATAACATCCGTCATGGCGTCGCCACGCAGGTTTTTCGCCGAGCTTTCGCCCAGCACCCATCTGACGGCATCGATTACATTCGATTTACCACAACCATTGGGGCCTACAATGGCGGTCATATCACCAGGAAAAGGAATACTGGTTGGATCGACAAATGATTTAAACCCAGCGAGTTTGATTTTTTTCAGGCGCATAACACACCTCCGCATCGACAGCAGTTCGAGCGGACAGCGGGCATTAGCCGGGATGTAATGATCCCCGGACGATTTCTGTCGTGAGATAAACGGATCACGTGCGCACTGTTGGTTGATATTATTGCCTGAATGTAACAAAGATCATCAACTGTAACAATTAACAATTCACTGTTATCCCTAAGACTTTTATACTGATTTCTGTTGTATTTTATGGAGTCACTATGCCTCATCGCAGTGGAATAGGTTATTTTGCATCAGGCTTCGACCTGATCACCACCAAAGGCTTAAAGCGATTTGTATTCGTGCCGCTTTTCATCAATCTTGTGCTGTTTTCAACGGCATTTTATTTTTTAATCGGTGAAATTCAGGGAGGCATTGATTACATAACCGGTTTAATCCCTTCCTGGTTAGGCTGGCTAAAATCAGCCATTAGTTTTTTTGTGTGGCCACTGGCCGTGATCAGTATCCTGCTCTCCTTTGCTTTGGTGTTTGGCACCCTTGCAAACTGGATTGCCGCCCCCTTCAACGGCTTACTGGCAGAAAAAGTAGAACGCCATCTTACCGGGCAAAGTTTGGGAGACGAAGGGCTGATGGCCATCGTGAAAGACTTACCGCGCACGTTAAGCCGGGAGATCACCAAATTGGTGTATTACCTGCCACGCGCGTTGGGATTTTTACTGTTATTTTTCTTCTTGCCGGTTATTGGGCAGGTGTTGTGGTTTTTGTTCTGTGCCTGGATGATGGCCATTCAGTATTGCGACTACCCTTTCGACAACCACAAAGTGCCGTTCAGAACCATGCGTAAGCATTTGGGTGACCGCAAAGGTTTAAGTTACTCGTTTGGCATTGCGGTAAACGTCATGGCCATGATCCCCATTATTAACTTTCTGGTTATGCCGGTAGCTATTTGTGGTGCTACGGCCATGTGGGTGAACGAATACCGCACTAAGGTGCTGACTCAGCCTCAGTAACAACGTCAGGTGTGCTCTTTGGCAGGGGTAAAAAAGCGCTTTGCTCCTGTCGCACTCTGTCAAGCCAGAATGCAGCCTGCTCAGATTGCTTGGCGCGCTGAAAAGCCTGGAATAAATTCATCGACACTGTACGCTGAACCGACGGATCATTCAGGCGTTGTTGCCAAATGCTCAGGTACAGCGGTGGAATGTATTTTGCGTCATGGTTTTCTAAAAACGTCATGCGATCACTGGGTTTGTAACTGGGCTGACGGATGTTACGACAAGTGCGGGCGGGCGTTAATTGCACTGGAAATTCAATTGCCTGCCACTTATCAATATTCTCCAATGGTGCGTAGGTTATCTCACCTAAAAACACCAGATTAGGAGCAGTTTTGCGGCTGCAATATTCTCTGGCTAACCCGGCTGTTAACGGATATTCATCCACAAAGCCCACAAAATGTGCCAGTTCATGTACAAACACACTGTAGGTGTCGCCCACATCAAGATACATTACACCATTGTTTACGTTAGCTTTTCCACTCTCGGCCAGCACAACAAAATGCGAAATATCCTGCGCTGCAACCACATCTGCCAACGGACGGATATCACAACCCAAACGGCCTTGCCCCCGCCAATTGGCATCACAAGTGAGTGCGTCTTTTTTCAGCCATTGTGGTGGAGCCATGCAAATCGCTAACGATTTCAAGCGGCGATCCTGATAAAACTGTCGGTAAATCCTGTCGGCCTGCACCACTTCGGCCAGGCCAAGCGCAACCGGCAGTATTTTTTGGCGACATTGCTCTGATTGCCATTGTTGCGGTAATGACGAGCGCAACTGACTAGCCATATCTGCTACAGATGTCTGCTCATAACGGTTTAATACCGAAAGTACGCCAGCCGCTTCTTCGTGATCATGCTCAGCTGCAAAACTAAAAAGCGCTTTAGCTTGCGCTTTGTCGCCTTGTTGCCAACGAAAGTAGGCCAGTTGAAACGCACTCTGAGGATCTTGCTCCGCTGTAATGGCTAACCAGGGCTCGGCAAGTTCTGGCTGTTGATACAACAAATACCAGTCGGCTAACGCAGTTTGTGCTTCAAATAACCCTTGTTCCGCAGCCGCAGTCAGCCAACTCGCCCGATGAGAATAGTCATCACGACTCAATGCAAATTCGTATTGTGCCTGCGCTACCCCACCACGGGCTGCTAATCGGACTAATCGCTCAGAGATCCTGGGATTGTCCTCAATACGTGACAATGTTAATGCGGCAGGCGCATAACCAATGCCAATTAACTGTTCCAGCCAATAAGCGTCATTGTTGGATTCTGCGTACGCGTGCAGCTGTTCTTGCGCGATTTCATTGCCCTGTGCAGACGCTGTCCAAAGCAATGATGCTGGATTTTCCGCTTGTTGGGCATTGTAAATAAGCTGAGAGGATAACTGGCCGGTATCCGCCGCAATTGTCAGCGACGTAAATACTACCAGACAAGTGGCTCTAAACATGTTGTTCGTTATTCAGCCACAGTATTTTTGCGCAGGCGCTCTAATTCAAGGCGCGCATAACGATGCTCTACATACTCAAATACATTCGTACTTAAAGCAAACTTAAAGTAATTGGATGCAATACCAGGCTGCTGCTTTTCTTCGTGGTATTTGCCTAGGTAGAAATAGGCTTCGCATAACCGGTCTGTCAGTTCTTTCTCACTGGTAACACCGGTTAACAATGAATCCAGCAACTGATTTTCGGTTGCTGTTCCTAAAAACATATCTACCAGTTTGGTGGCCCAATGTTGTTCAGCTAACGCGGCTCTGCGCTCTGCAAGCAGATTTTTTGATGTGAGTGGATCATGTTCTCTGTCGGCAAAGTACGCCCACAATGCTCGAAAAGGATCTTGTGGTGCCTTAGCAGCAAAGGTTGCCAGATCCTGAACCGCTAGATCCGCTCGACCACCGTAGTACAATGCAATACCGCGATTCAGAAACGCAAATTCATAATCGGGATCAATTTCCAGCGTTGAATCAAATGCTTCATAGGCCTGACTGAATTCACGCTGTTGAACCAAGTGAACTCCAAGGGAATTATAAGCTTCTGCCATATCAGGCTTAAAACTAATCGCGCGGTTGTAATCAAACTGGGCCAGACCGCTTAAACCCACGCTGTCGTAAAGCATACCGCGTTGAAAATGGATTTGCGCTTTATCGCTGTCGGTGAGTTGAGCATTAGTTAATATCTGCTCGAAACGGGCAATGGCGACTTGCGAACGCACGCTGACAGGCGCAGGTTCAGGTACCAACAGGTTTCCCATTTCAGTTTGCTTTGCAGTGTCTGGTGTTTGTGCACAGCCAGCCAGACCAATTACCAATAAAATTGCACTCAAACGATACAGCATATGATAAATTTTTCTGTCCAATCCATTCCAGTTGTAGGTACTATAACAGAAGATACCTCAGTTCATGCACTGTCGTGTCAGGAAAATAGAAAAATAGTGCGAAGGACAATCGCATAACAACGCAGAAACAGGAAAATTAATTTGTTAGAAAAATTAAAAAGTGCAGCGCTAAACGCACAACAACATGCCTATGCCCCTTATTCAAAATTTAAAGTGGGTGCGGCTTTAGAGGCCAATGATGGCAATGTATATTTTGGCTGTAATGTAGAAAACGCAGCCTATCCACTTGGACAGTGTGCAGAAGCTACTGCAATAGGCAGTATGATTGTTCAGGGCGCAACGTCAATTAAGCAAATAGTGATTGCCAGTCCTACCGAAACGTATTGCTATCCGTGTGGCGGATGCAGGCAAAAAATTGCAGAGTTTGCCGACAAGTCGACACCAGTGGTGCTGATCACGCCTGACGGCAAGAGCATTTCAACAACGGTGGGAGAATTGTTACCGGAAGGGTTCACCCTCACATCGCAACGTTAATCAACCAGTCGTTACTACCCATTCGCATAGCCATAAGCGGTCTGCGCGCCGCTTTTGTACATGCCGAACGCCGCGATTAACCTTTTTTAGCGGCCTGACGTGCATTAAATGCCGCCATTTGTTCTTCAGTAGCGGGTTGTTGATGCTTGTCTTTCCATTCGCTGTACGGCATTTTGTACACAATTTCCCGCGCAGCTTCGTAATCAATCTCAATGCCTTCGTCCGCCGCGGCCTTGCTATACCACTTTGCCAGGCAATTACGGCAGAAGTCTGCAAGGATCATCAAATCAATATTCTGCACATCTTTATTGGCATCCAGGTGGGCGATCAACCTTTGAAATACCTGCGCTTCGATGGCATTTTGTGTGGCTTTATCCATGGTTTTCTCCTACAAAGTAAAAAGGGGCAATCAATGCCCCTTTCATTCGATAACTATCGATTACTCTTCGTTTGACTCAGACTTTGCTGGCTTTTCCAGCAACTCTTTAATGCTCAGACGAACGCGGTTCTGACGGTCAATTTCCATCACTTTCACGTCTACCATCTGACCTTCTTCAAGGTAATCATTTACTTTGTTTACACGCTCGTGGGCGATTTGCGAAATGTGTACCAGACCTTCTTTACCTGGCAATACTTCAACAAACGCACCGAAATCTACGATACGAGTTACTTTACCGTGGTAAGTTTTACCCACTTCGATTTCAGCAGTAACCTGTTCGATCTTCGCAATCGCAATTTCTGCTTTCGCACGCTCAGTTGCAAAAATCTTAACAGTACCGTCATCTTCGATTTCAATGCTGGTGTCTGATTCTTCAGTAATTGAACGAATCATCGCCCCGCCTTTACCGATAACATCACGGATTTTGTCCTGATCGATTTTCAACGTGTAAATGCGTGGAGCAAATTCACTCATTTCTTCACGGTGGCCACCAAGCGCCTGGTCCATCACACTCAGAATATGTAAGCGGGCTTCTTTCGCCTGCTTCAATGCGATTTGCATGATTTCTTTAGTGATCCCTTCGATCTTGATATCCATTTGCAGCGCCGTAACACCTTCAGTGGTACCCGCTACTTTAAAGTCCATGTCACCCAGGTGGTCTTCGTCGCCCAGAATGTCTGACAGAACTACGAAGTTGTCGTCGCTCTTAACCAGACCCATCGCGATACCTGCAACAGATGCCTTGATTGGTACACCCGCATCCATCAGAGCAAGCGATGTACCACAAACAGACGCCATTGACGACGAACCATTTGATTCAGTGATTTCAGATACAACACGAACAACGTACGGGAATTCTTCTTCACTCGGCATTACTGCCTGAATACCGCGCTTCGCCAAACGACCATGACCAATTTCACGACGCTTAGGTGAACCGATCATACCCGTTTCACCCACACAGTAAGGAGGGAAGTTGTAATGCAACATGAAGCGGCTGTCTTTCTTACCAGACAGTTCGTCGATCATCTGTGCATCACGCTCAGTACCTAAAGTAGCCACTACCAGCGCCTGAGTTTCACCACGGGTAAACACAGCTGAACCGTGAGTACGTGGCAATACGCCAGTTGAAACGTTAAGTGCACGCACCATAGTAGGATCGCGGCCATCGATACGCGGCTCACCAGCCAGAATGCGTGAACGTACTACGTCACTTTCCAGCTCGTGCAATAAATCAAATACTTCTTTGTCGTCCAGCTCCTCATCAGCTGCCAAAATTTCAGCTGCTGCTTTTTCAGTTACCGCAGTAACTGCATCTTTACGCTCAA
>NZ_JBLBUE010000164.1:0-7628 GCF_047290655.1 Alteromonas sp. AMM-1
CAAAATTCCGTCTATCCGGATCACCGATCTTGTGATGGCGATGAGTGGCAAACCCGATTACAAGGTAGTGGGTATTCGACCGGGCGAAAAACTGCATGAAGTGATGGTGCCAGAAGAAATGGCACACCATACCATTGAATTTGACGATCACTATGTGATTGCGCCTGCCATTATCTTTTTCGATAAAAACGTGAATTACAAAGTGAATAAGTTGCAGGAGACGGGTAAACCGGTAACCGACAAATTTGAGTATCATTCGGGCACCAATCCGCACTTTTTATCGGTGGAAGAATTACAGGCGCTGGATAAGAGTACCTTATGATCCCTTATGGCAAGCACAGCATATTCGACGATGATATAGAAGCGGTAACCCAGGTTCTGGAAAACGGCTTTTTGACTCAGGGAGAACAGGTTCCCCTGTTTGAGAATGCGTTGTGCGAAACTACTGGTGCGACATATGCCGTGGCGTGCAATAGCGCTACGTCAGGGTTGCACATTGCCTGTTTGGCTGCCGGTGTAACGGCATCCGATGTAGTGTGGACGGTACCTAACTCGTTTGCTGCATCGGCAAATTGCGCCCGTTACTGTGGCGCAGAAATCGATTTCGTCGATATCGACCCGGTTACCCGGAACATCTGTGTTAATGCGCTGATTGACAAGTTGCACCTGGCCGTTGCTCAGCAACGTATTCCCAAAGTATTGATTGTGGTGCATTTTGCCGGAAGTAGCTGTGATATGGCGGCGATTGCAGCAGTAACTGAACCCTTTGGGATAGTGTTAATCGAAGATGCCGCTCATGCGCTTGGGGCCTGTGATGCCATCGGCAATAAAGTGGGGGCGTGTAAATATTCCGCTATGACAGTGCTGAGTTTTCATCCGGTAAAATCGATTACCAGTGCAGAAGGTGGCGCGGTAATGACTAACGATGAAGATCTGGCGAATGCGGCAAGGCGTTTTGCCTGCCATGGTATTACCCGCGATCCTCAGATGTTTGACGCTGCCCATCGCAATGAACCCTGGTTCTATGCGCAGATTGACTTGGGTTACAACTACCGCTTAAGCGATCTGCACGCGGCGCTGGGGCGGTCTCAACTGAACCGGTTAGCAGCATTTGTTGAGGCGCGAAGAGCGCTGGCAAAAGTGTACGATGACGCCTTGCAATCGTTGCCGTTAAAACGGCCAGTGCTGGATATGAACAGTGCCTGGCACGTGTATACCATAGAACTTATTGGGCATGACCGCACTGAAGTATTTACGGCGTTACGGGAACGCGGTATCGGCGTTAATGTTCATTATATTCCCATTCATTTGCATCCTTATTATCAGCGCCTTGGCTTTAAAGCCGGCCAGTTTCCGCACGCTGAACACTATTACCAGAATGCCATTACACTGCCTTTATTTCCTGCCTTAACGGCCGATAACCAACAGGAGGTTATCCGACAGTTAACAGAGGTACTGAGGTGAAGATTGCAGTGATTCCTGCCCGCGGAGGCAGTAAACGAATTAAAGGCAAAAATATCCGTGCATTTGCGGGTAAGCCCCTGATCAGTTATTCAATCCGTGCTGCACGTCAAACCGGCCTGTTTGACGCTATAGTAGTTTCAACCGATTCCAACGACATCGCAGACATTGCGCTTGCGAGCGGTGCGTCTGATATTATTCTGCGACCAGCCGAACTGGCGGATGACTTTACCGGCACCACACCCGTTGTGCAGCATGCTATCCGCACGTTCGAGCAACCCGCTGAACTGGTGTGTTGTATTTATGCTACTGCGCCATTTTTATCGCCCGCTTCGCTGATTGAAGGATGCCAAAAGCTCAGTCTGGCTTCCGATATGCAGTACGCATTTTCCGTGACAACCTTTGATTTTCCAATTCAGCGCGCAATCCGACTGGATGGGCAAGGGGTATCGCCGGTAGACAAGGCGCAGATCGGTAAACGCTCTCAGGATCTGGAAACACTGTATCACGATGCTGGTCAGTTCTATTGGGGGCGCCGAGATGCCTGGCTTGCTCATCATCCTATGTTCAGTCCGCAGAGTATTCCTGTGGTATTGCCGCATTATTTGGTGCAGGATATTGATACAGAAGAAGATTGGGTACGCGCTGAGCTGATGTACAAAGCCTACCAGGAACAAATAAACCATGACTGAACAGCAGATCCCGTCGTCCATCATGATTGGCGACCGAGCTATCGGTAGCCAGCAACCGCCCTTTATTATTGCCGAGTTAAGCGGCAACCACAGCCAATCACTGGATACGGCAAAAGCCATGGTTAAAGCAGCAGCTGAATGTGGTGCTCACGCTATTAAACTGCAAACCTACACGGCGGACAGCATGACGCTGGACGTACAGGAAAAGGGCTTTGTTATTGAAGAGCAGGACAGCCTGTGGCACGGCGCCAGTTTATACAGTTTGTACCAAAAGGCAGCAACACCCTACGAATGGCACGCCGAGTTATTTTCGCTGGCCAATTCGTTAGGCATGCTGGCGTTTAGTTCGCCATTTGATGAGCATGCCGTGGATTTTCTCGACAGCCTGAACGTACCTTGTTTTAAGATCGCGTCGTTCGAACTCACAGATATCCCGTTGATCCGCAAAGCCGCTAGCAAAGGTAAGCCGTTAATCATGTCTACTGGAATGGCTACGCTCAGTGAAATTGAATTGGCAGTAAATACCGCGCGTGCAGCAGGTTGCCAGGATATTATTCTGTTAAAGTGCACCAGCACGTATCCTGCTGAAGCGGCAAATACCAATTTAGTTACCATTCCGCATTTGCGTTCAGCATTTGGTTGTCAGGTAGGCTTAAGTGACCATACCGGGGGCATTGGTGCCGCGGTGGCTTCAGTGGCGCTGGGGGCTACGGTAATCGAAAAGCATTTTGTACTGGATCGCAACGGCGGCGGGGTGGATGCGGCGTTTTCTTTAGAACCGTCTGAGCTCAGTGCGCTGGTGGTTGAGTCACAACGCGCCTGGCAGGCACTGGGGCAGGTATGTTATGGCGGGAGCCGGGCGGAAGAGAAGTCTAAACAATATCGTCGTTCCATTTATGCAAGCACTGACATCAAACCTGGAGAAGCGTTTGGGCCGGATAATTTGAAAATAGTACGGCCTGCTTTTGGGTTGGCGCCGAAACACTGGGATACCGTGCAAGGCAAGCAGGCAACGGGGTTTATCGCGAAAGGCACCGCGTTGTCGTGGGAGCATATCGCCCCATGAAGTTGTTGTTTTGCGCAGGCGGCTCTGCCGCAAGCGGCATCGGCCATATCATGCGCTGCCAGGCACTTGCACAAGTTGCCGACGCTCAGCATGTCGAAAGTGTATTCTGGCTGACTAAAACAGCTAAAGAACTGGCTTTATCGCGCCACGATTGGGTGGGCACCATCCTTGAAGCCAGCGACGATCAAATTCATCTGGCACAGAGTATTATTGACTACTGCCGTACCGAGTTGCCAGTGGCCATTGTGATCGACGGATATGCTTACACCGAGAGGTTTATTCAGCAGTTATCTGATCTACCTGCACCCTTGGTGATGTTTGACGATATTCAGCAAGCAGGGTGGCAAGCTGCGGATGTGATTTGTAATCCCGCAGGGGAACATCTGCGTGCGAACTACATGCAGGGTAACCCGGGTGCGACCTTGTGTCTTGGACCTGAATTTCGACTATTGCGACGCGAATTTACGACCGGTTTTACCCTGCCGTTGGCACAGCGGGTGAGTCTTACCATCAATATGGGCGGCAGCGATCCATTGGAATTAACACTTCCCGTTTTGGAAGCGATCACACAAGCGATACCTGACGCACCATTGCGGGTAGTAATGGGGCCGGGAGTCAGTCAGCAACAACGCCTCGCTTTGCAGCATTTTGTGAAGAACTGCCCCAGCGCCATTCAGCTGATTGAAAATTGTCAGGACATGGCGGATGTATGGAATAATGCCCGGTTAGCTATTGCCGCCGCAGGCGGAAGTCAGTTTGAATTGGCGGCTTGTCACACCCCCTCGCTATTGCTCTGCGTTGCTGAGAATCAGCGCTCCGCCACGCTGCAGGCTGCTGAGCAAGGCTGGTGTGAGGTGTTCGATTTTACCGGGGCGCATCCACTGCGAGAACTTGCGGAACGCGCTGCCAATTTGTGGGCTAATCAGGCAGCGCTGAATAATATGCATCAACGTGCCGCGGCATTCGCGTTTACGGAAGGCGCGTTTAACGTGCTGGATGCCATTGCGCAACACAGGCAACGTCATGCGTAGTGAAACACCCGTCAATCAGTGGGAATTCAGCGCCTATCAGGTGTCCCTGCAGCCAATTGCCCAGGTGCATCAGATGCAAATGCGCGCATGGCGGAATCAGCCGGAAATTCGCCAACAAATGCTGGATACTGCACTGATTTCAGAAGAACAGCAGCTCGCTTGGTTTAAAAAGGCCAGTTACGATCCCAAACAATTGCACTGGATTGTGCAGTTCCGCGACAGACTGATTGGGGTAACCAATGTAAAATCCCTGGAGATGGGAAAGTCCGCCGCGCAAGCCAGTGTGCTTGAACCGGGGTTATATATTGGCGATCACACCTATCAGAACAATATTATCGCGTTTGCGCCATCCCTTGCCATGTATGACTTTTGCTTTGCGCACTTTAGCGTGCAGCAGTTTCGCGCCGTTGTGAAATCGTCGAATACTCAGGCAATGAAATACAATGAAAAGTTGGGGTATCAGATTATCAGTCAGGGCGATGTGTGTGTGCTGGAACTCAATTATAATCAGTATACAGAGCAGACCGCGATACTTCGTCAGCTTCTCTCAAGGGAACGCAAAGCAACCAACGTTAAGAGGTAATTATGGATAATCAGCAGAAATTGCAGCAAGCGTTCACCGTTGCGCTGGGTGTGCAGTCTGACGCAGTCACCGACTCACTGCAATACAACACAATTCCTGAGTGGGACTCAACTGCGCATATGATCCTCATTGCGGAGCTGGAAAATGTTTTTGATGTGATGCTCGATACCGACGACATCATTGATATGAGTTCCGTTAAACAAGCCAAAGTGATATTGCAAAAATATGACATCAACTTTGCCTAAAGGCGCATTACATCATTCTACCGTACTGATCACTGGTGCAACAGGTGGAATAGGACGGGCAGTCGTTGCCCGCTGTGTGGCGCAGGGCGCAACGGTACTGGCTGCCGGGCGCGATGAAGAAGCGCTTGTCGCGCTGTGTAAAACAGCAGGCAAAAGCGTACATCCCCTCGTTTACGACATTACTAACGAACAGGCGGTAAAAGACGCGTTCCGGGATATTCAGAAAAAGGTATCCGACGGCCTCATACCACCCTTGTACGGCTTGGTGAATAATGCCGGTGTGATGATGGAATCGCCGTTGTCGGTAACCAGCATGGACAAATTGAAACTCCAGCTAAACGTTAACTTTTTGGCACCGTATCAGCATATGCAATATGCCGCCCGGCTGATGAGTAGATTGCGCAAAGGCAGCATAGTGAATGTTGTTTCCATGGTGTCGGAGCAAGGCAGTGCCGGTATGAGTGCCTATGCCGCAAGCAAGGCTGCACTAACGGGGGCGACTAAGTCACTCGCCAAAGAACTGAGCCCGGTTGGAATTAGAGTAAACGCGGTTGCTCCGGGGTTTATTGAAACACCGCTCACCGACCATTACGAAGCGGATGCGCGCAAAAAAGTACTGCAACGAGCCGTGATGCAGCGTGCGGGAAAACCTGAAGAAGTAGCGGATGCGATAGTGTATTTGTTGTCGCCACAGTCTTCCTATACAACCGGACATATTCTGCCGGTAGATGGGATGTTTACGCCGTGAACAAGCATCAGCAGACTGCCATTCCCTTTATCGGGGCACATCAGCACAGTGCTAAAACAGCACTGTTTGATGATGAGCAGTCGGTTAGCTATCGCACGCTTACTGAAATGGTTAATCAGCGTCGACAGACATGGTTATCTATGCAATTACCGCCGCGAGCGGTGGTCGTGCTGATTATCGACAACAGCATTGCTGGTGTGGTGGATTATCTGAGTGCGCTCAGTTTGGATTGGGTGGTGTTGTTACTCAATCCTGCCTGCGATGATCTTATTCTGCAACGGTATTGCGACGCATTGAGGCCACATGCTGTGATCCGTGATGGCGCACTAACGCTGCGTCACAGTGATGAGATTGCGGTCGATTGCAACCTGAGTATTTTGTTGTCAACGTCAGGTAGCACGGGAGCCGGCAAGTGTGTGGCTCTGTCGCAACGCAATTTGCTGGCAAATGCGGAATCGATTCTGGCATTTCTTCCGATTGAATCGGACGATATTACCCTTGCGACTATGCCGCTGAGCTACTCTTACGGGTTGTCGGTATTGCATACGCATTTATTGCGTGGCGCCAGTATTGGCTTCACCCGCTATACCGTGTTTGATAAGGCATTCTGGGAAAAAGTAAAAACCCTGCCGGTCCATTCTCTGGCCGGTGTGCCGTCGTTTTACGAAATGTTGCTGAGACTGCGTTTTACCCGCATGGAATTACCCGCGTTGCGTTATTTTACGCAGGCAGGGGGGAGACTGGCATCAACAGATGTAACCACCCTCGGAGAATATGCTCGCACTAACCATAAACAGTTTTTCGTAATGTACGGGCAAACTGAAGCGACTGCCAGGATGGCGTTTCTTGATCCACAAAAGGTGTTGAAGAAACCGGATTCAATCGGACAGGCAATTCCAGGTGGCAGGCTCGAGATCAGAATGCAGAATAACGATGCGGGTGAGCTTTACTATAAAGGCCAAAATGTCATGCTCGGTTATGTGGAATGCACAGAACAACTGGCTGAGCTAAATCCCGAAGACTGGTTAGCTACAGGCGATCTGGCCAGGCAGGACGAAGAGGGTGATTTTTTTATAGTGGGCCGCATCAAGCGCATCATTAAAGTAGCAGGCGAGCGGGTTAATCTGGATGCATTGGAACAGTTTTACAGTGATGACGCTATGCAAGTTCGATGCGTAGGTGAAGACAATAAAGTTGTGTTTTTCGCGCTACAAAAGCATCTGGGAGCACTACAGGAGAAAATGGCAACACACCCATTATTGCCTGCAAGAAATCAAATGGTATCTGGCTTAGGCGAGTGGCCATTGTTATCCAATGGCAAACCCGACTATCAACAATTGGCTAACAGGGTATTAGGCCCGCAATAATTAGCGACTGGATTTGGTTATAAAGCATGTTAAAAAATATTAAGTTGCACGTTGAAGACAACGAAGCCGTACAAGCCGATTTGGAAGCGCAGCTTGCCAGCCAGATACAGCTTCGCCTGAAAGAAAACATCCTTGCATTCCAAAGAAATATTCCCAATCTGGTGTCTTTTGTCAGAAATGCCGTGAGCCATAATATAGCGATTTTCTGTAATAAATTTGGTGAGCCAAATGTGGTTGATTACGGAACCGGACGAGTGTTATACGGTTTTCATCCCAAGCGCGAGGTGCAGCAACAAGTAGAACAATTTCTGACACATGCACCATGTGTTCAGCTCAGTGCTTTTGCAGCTGAAAATAACCAGACGCAGTGGGATGGCGTTCAGCAATGGTTGTCATATCCGCCGCTTCCGCAGTGTGTCGATGTAATGGTGGTGC
>NZ_JBLBUE010000165.1:0-7551 GCF_047290655.1 Alteromonas sp. AMM-1
ATGCACATATCGGGTGAATCGGACAAGGCCGACGGACAAGTGCATAAGAGTATGACGGATAGAAAAACAG
Source organism: Alteromonas sp. AMM-1 (assembly GCF_047290655.1). Lineage (NCBI taxonomy): Bacteria > Pseudomonadati > Pseudomonadota > Gammaproteobacteria > Alteromonadales > Alteromonadaceae > Alteromonas > Alteromonas sp. AMM-1. The sequence continues at coordinate 71 of NZ_JBLBUE010000165.1, forward strand.
AGACCCTGAATGGGGCAAAGACCAACTTTGGGGAGGAATGTGTCAACATCTGCACTCTCTTTGCGCAATGAAACACCTGATCACGGGTTCAGGCTCAAATAACCACAGTGGCAGCAGTTACTATGCCAATAATCAGGGTTAAAAAAGCGTTGAGACGAGCAGGGGATTTAAGCGGGTAAAGCGCAATTGCGAAGCCCTGTCATTATTTTACACAGGGCTGTGAACGAAGCGGGTAGCGAAGCCGTGAATTCGGCCTCGAGTTATTTAGTCCAGCCTTTTAACCTGGCTATAGTCTTTGTTTAGCAAGCTTTCTGGGATATAGATTACGGCAATATTTAAACTGCGATCGTCATCAGATAGCATGGCCGACTGGATCTGAATTTTAGTGCCATCCCGGCTAAATGTGGGGTGCGTATGATCTTTGGCTGTGGTTTTGTGCCCTGCGCTGAGTAGTATCATCTCATCGGTAGTGCGGTCGATTAGATATAAGCTTCGCTCAAAATCATCGCCCACTGCCCAGCGCCCGTCGGGAGAACCATGTACATGCCACAGACCACTGCCACTGCGGGTTTGGCCGGCTATACGCATTTCATTGGTGCGCAAATTCACTATCCCCAGCCCGGTGGGTTTAAGGCGGCTCGCAGAAGGGCCCCAATCATCATGGGTGCCAACATCGCGATGACCCATAATGGCGAAAGCGACCTCATCGCGGGTGATAACCGCTTCATGGGTTACCCATTCATAATCCGCTTCGGGATACAGGGGTTTTACTTCACCTCCCACTTTCATGGTCCACATGCGTTGCGGTGACTTACCACCGGTTTCCCAGCAAAATATCAGTTCCCGGGATACCCAGGGATTGGTTTGGATATGTCCAAGTTGAAAAGGCAGCGCGACTACCATGGCAATTTTGCCTGTTGTCAGATCCATACTGGCGATGCCCGTTGGGCCTGCGCCCATGTTTCGGGGGCCAAAGTTGCTTTCGGGTTTGGTGCCCTTAGGCAGGTACCGTGCTGCTTCTTCGCGACCAATTCGAAAATAGATAATATCTTCAGCAGCGTCCAGTGCCATATCGCCACCCGCGCCCATACTGCCAGGTACAATACCCACTACACGCTGATAATGGCTTGCAGGCTTAACACGTTTTGCCATGACATCGGTAAGCAGCGCACCGGTATTCACCTCGACGATTTGCTTGTCGTTTTCGCTGTTACCGTAACGCGGTTGCGCATCGGCAGCAAAACTGGCATCGCGCATCAGGTATAATTTATTGGAACGCTGCGCATTCACCAACATGCCGAAATAGCCACCTTCACTTACCTGAACTAGCGTACCATCCTGTTCGTTAACGGCCATGGCTTCGCCCGGTACGCGATTACTGCGAAATACCAGCCAGTTGCCATCGGCAGTCCATTGGGGGTGAGTAGGGTATATTTTGGAATCGCCGGCGGGCTGACTGGTCAGAAAGGCGATGTTTACACCCGTCACGGGATCGGTAATGACTTTGCGTTCAGACGCAAAGGTATCGCCTATTTGTGCTAATACCCTGTCAGGGGCGAGGGCAACACACAGTACGGCGCCTATCAATAATGGTGTTACGTGCTTACGCAGCATCCTATTTCTCGCTTGTTGAAGTTATAAAACCACACGAGAAAACCACAAGAACGAAACGTAAGCGAATAGTTATTGAATTTTGTATAACATGTGAAACTTAACGTTAATCAACATCAGGCAACAATTATTTCGCTGCCCGCTGAACAACCCGTTGCGCGAGTTCAGCTATCCGAATATTTTGTTCCATTGCGGATGTTTGCAGTTTTCTGTAAGCCTGTTGTTCGGATATTTTACCTTGTTGCATAAGCAGTAATTTAGCTCGATCGATCACTTTTTGTTCGTTGAGGGCTTGTTTGGCTGCGGCTAGCTGACCGGCCATTTCTTCAATGCGCTGAGACTGCCCACGAATCAGCTCGTAAAAGGATTTGTGCGCTGACAGGGTAGCGGATTCAACCAGATCGTCTTCTCTTATCTCAGCGCCGCGCAAGCCTTTAACCGAACTATCAAACAACATGGTAAACGGAGAACCAGCGTGTGCAGGCGTATTGTTTAACGACGCAACCAGTAGTTCGTGATTACGCAATTCATCCTCAGCCTGCTTAATTCTTAGCTCAGCTTGCTGGTTAAGTCGCGTAGTCAGGTGTTCTTCAATGAGCTGCATGGCATCGATACGCTGTGTTGCAATGTCGTACCATACTTCACTGAGTTCCGACGAACAGCCACCGCCTTTTGCCAGTGAACAAATCATTTCCCGCAGCCGCTGAATATTGCCCGACACTTCGCCTGTGGCAAGCGCGTTCCACATCGCTTGTTCTTCGGTATCAGCGAAATTGGAAAAGGTTTCAAAGCACTGCTGCTGGGACTCAGTAAGAGTGTGGATCCTGTCGCATAACGTACTGTCAAACTGGCTTTCGGAGAAGCCAATTGCGCCCCAGGCGCGTTCCTGTCCAGCGTATTCCTTACCTTGCATAAAGTTGAACAAGGCAACCAGCAGACGGGTCATTTCCGGATCGCTGGCCACATCGGCGGCTTCAAAAATAACGTCAAGTAATCCGGCAATCAGACGGCAGTAAGCGTTTGTCGACTCAAGGGTATTTACCTGTAAAGCCGATACTTTTTCACGTAAATTTGGCAAGTGATCCATGCCCTGCAACGCAAACGTGATGCTGCTGAGCAAACGCATCGACTGACCGTTATCGTGATTGCCAAGGTAGAGTGATTTAAGCAGGCTTCGCAAATCCTGTTCGCATTCCTGACTGCTCTGAATTTGTTGTTCGCGTTGGGCTGAAAAGCGATCCCCTTTGGAACCCAGAAACACATTCGACATCCCACGTTCCCGTTGCAACTGGTGGATCATGTCTTTAATTGCTTCCACGGTACGACAGTTCGACGATAAATGGTGAAGTGCCTGAATTTCCTGGTACTTGGCTGCCAGCAAAAAGCGCTTGGTAATTTCGCTGTGTTTTCCCATGGCGATCTCAAATAGCGTGTTGATAAAAAACTGAAGCAAAAGCCATTCCTGTTTAGTGTTCCTTGCATAATTCATTGAAAAACAGATTAAATTGGTGGGTTTATAGGCAATTTTCCGGTGCATAGCTCGAATATCACTATTAATTGTGCGAATACATAGTTAAACGAGGCACTATTTTGGTGAATTTGCGCCATTTTGGCGCATTTGAATTGAGGTTTGGGTATTCACTTGTCTCTTTCTAAAAGATTTATCTGGCTGATTTTTATGGTTAATTTTTAATCTTAACCAAGTTGGCAAGAAACTTGGTACGTGAAGTGTGCAAGTCTTAGGGATTTGCCAACAGCACGAGATTGGACAAAGGCGTCCGCGACTGCTCCTCAACGGGAGTGGTGCGGGCGCTTTTTTGTGCGTGAAAAACGGCAGCGAACGTAGCAGTGAACGCTGTGCACTCTTTAATAACAGTAAGGTGATTGATTATGGCGTATCTACTTCCTTCGGAGTTTGTGACCAAGATGGTCGACGCGGGTGAATCTAAGATTTACATGTCTACCCGTGATACTTTAATTCGGGCTTATATGGCAGGAGCCATTCTGGCACTTGCAGCCGTATTTGCAGTAACCATTGCTGTACAAACCGGCGTATTCCTGATTGGTGCTATCTTGTTCCCGGTGGGCTTTTGTATGCTCTACTTAATGGGCTTCGACCTGTTAACCGGTGTGTTCGTACTGGCACCTTTAGCCTGGCTTGCCAAACGCCCCGGCGTAACCTGGCCGCAAATATTGCGCAACTGGGGGCTGGTGTTTGTGGGTAACTTTGCTGGCGCATTAACCGTGGCATTCATGATGTCATTCATTTTTACCATGGGCTACAACACCGACGGCGGTGCTATTGCCACAAAAGTAGCGGGTATTGGTGAAGCGCGTACACTGGGTTATGCAGAATATGGCGTAGCAGGCTGGATCACTATCTTTATTCGCGGCATGCTGTGTAACTGGATGGTATCGCTGGGCGTTGTTGGCGCAATGATTTCAACTAACGTGAGCGGCAAGGTGCTGGCTATGTGGATGCCTATCATGTTGTTCTTCTTTATGGGCTTTGAACACTCGGTTGTGAACATGTTCCTGTTCCCGTTTGGTTTGATCATGGGTGGTGACTTCTCCATCATGGATTACTTCATCTGGAATGAAATTCCAACTGCACTGGGTAACCTGGTGGGTGGTTTGGCATTTACCGGTCTGACCCTGTACTCAACCCACTACAAAACGGCACCTAAACGCACTCTTGCGGGTGGCGGTGCGCCTAAAGCTGTTCCAGCAGCCAAGGTTAACGATAAGGTATAACGTTTGTGTTAACTGTTCGCTGGGGCGCATGCTCCAGTAGCGGCATCAAGCCAATCAATCAGGACTGTCAGGCAATGACAGTGCCTGATTGTGCCGTTTTAGGGCGGCGGGGTGTGGTGGCAAGCATAGCGGATGGGATCAGTAGCAGCCAGGTTAGTCAATACGCCAGTGAACTGGCTGTTACACATTTTAATCGCGATTACCTGCTGACCAGCGAAAACTGGTCATCAGCCAGAGCAGCGCGAAAAGTGTTGGAAACCATCAACACCGCCTTATACATAAAAAGTGCTCATAGCCCCTATCAGGGGAATCCGGACAGGGGTTATGTGTGTACGTTTTCTGGTGTGATCCTGCAGCACAACAGTGCAACCGTTATTCACTGTGGTGACAGTACAATATTGCATTGTCGCGGTGATAACGTAACACAGTTAACCCAGGCGCACACGGGCGTATCAGAGAGTGGTCAGCAGTACCTTGCCAATGCACTGGGCATAAAGCCGGCACTCGACGTGGATATTCAACTCATCGATATTGAACCCGGCGACAAATTTGCGTTGATGACCGATGGGGTTGCAGACTACGTGAACGCTGCAACCCTGTTTAACGGTATGCCGGAAAACCACGATCAGCTTACCGAGTACTGTGAACAGGTGGTAGAGAACGCATTGGTTGCCGGTAGTTCGGACAACCTGACTATTCAATTACTGGTGGTAGCCAGTACAGCAACCGGTGTTATTTCCCCGTACGACGAACATGGCATTCTGCCCAGAAATCCGCATCTGGACATCGGTGCCACTATCGACAACTGGCAATTGTTAACCTGCCTGAGTCGTTCTGATCGCAGCGATGTGTTCATTGCACAGCATGAAACCACGCTAAAGCGGGCGGTGTTTAAAGTGCCGTCAACTACGCAAAGTAACAATGCTGGCTTTCTGGACGACATGGCCAAAGAGGAGTGGGTAGCGCGTAGGGTAAACAATCCCCATGTAATGAAAACCGTCGAGTCAGATGAGTACCGAAGTACGTTTTACACCCTAACTGAATTTCTTGACGGGCAAACCCTGCGCCAGCACTTGCTAGACAAGGGTCAGGCAACAGTGAAGCAAGTCCGAGAGTGGGCCGCTCAATTAGTAACTGCGCTTACTGCATTGCATCGAAAAGGCATTCTACATCAGGATATCAGGCCGGAGAATATACTGTTAACCCACACCGGCAGGCTGGTATTAATTGACTTTGGCAGCGCTAGTATTGATGGTCATCAGTTTTTAGACGACCCAAATCAACTTATTATCCCCGGTGATTTACTATACAGTGCACCTGAATATTTTGTGGGCCTGTGGGCCAATGAACAGGCTGACCAGTACGCGCTTGCCTGTGTGCTTTATTACGCGTTATCCGGCGGTCATCCCTATGGCACATCGGTCGCCAAAACAACCAGTTACAGTGCATTACACAAACTGCGTTATCAGCGTTTGCTTCAAAGGGATGTGTTGGTGCCTGTCTGGCTGGATGAAACGATGAAACGCGGATGTCATCCGCAGGCTGGCAAACGTTATCCAAGCCTGTCTGAATTTCTGTATGACCTACAGCATCCAAACCCGGGATATCAACAAGTACTGCCTCTGGCAGAGCGCAATCCGGTGAGGTTTTGGCAAACCGTGTCGGGTGTATTAGCAGTGTTATTGGCGTTGGCGTTAATTCGATAAGCAACCCACTTAACCATGATAGTGCACCTGTGCAGCCGTCATTGCATCAAATTGGTGCGATTTGGGTTGTGAGGAAGTACGAGTAAATTACTAACTCATTGAAAATTAACGTGTCTAATTATTGGCATCGATCTTGATAGTACCTCATTAAGATGCCGATTCATTTGTATTGCGCCATCACACAATTTAAAAGCTAACGCTAAACAGGCAACGGAGCCCATGACCCTGAAAGGTCGTGGGCTTTTTTTTGTCTCCAAGAAAGGTGAACAAAATGACTTCTTCTTCACAACAACGCATCGTCATTGTCGGAAACGGCATGGTAGGCCATCATTTTGTTGAGCAGTTAATCAACAGCCAGCATGATTGCCACGTAACGGTTTTAAGCGGTGAAGGCCGTTTGGCCTATGACCGGGTTTACTTATCGTCATACTTTGCAGGTAAAACGGCAGAAGATTTAGCCATGACCACGCCTGAAACCTATGAGCAGTGGGGCGTGGATGCGCGAATTAATGCGCGGGTGAACACTATCGATCGCGACGCCAAAGTGGTTACTCTGGAGAGCGGTGAAACATTTGAATACGACAAGCTTATTCTGGCTACCGGCTCCTATCCGTTTGTTCCACCTATTCCGGGCAACGATCAGCCACACTGTCTGGTATACCGCACCATTGAAGATCTGGAAGCAATCAGCGCTTCGTCTGCACAAAGCAAGGTAGGCGTTGTAGTGGGGGGCGGATTGTTGGGGCTCGAAGCCGCTAATGCACTGAAACAAGCCGGTCTTGAAACCCACGTGGTGGAATTTGCACCTCAGTTAATGGCCGTGCAGCTGGACATGATGGGCGGTCAACAGCTCAAAGTGAAAATTGAGGAGCTGGGTGTGAAAGTGCACACTCAGAAGGCCACTCAGGAAATTGTTGCAGGCGAATCCTGCCGCTACCGTATGAATTTCTCTGATGGCAGCTTTTTAGAAACTGATTTAATTTTGTTCTCAGCCGGGATCCGACCCAGCGACCAGTTGGGTCGCAGCAGTGGGCTGACCATGGGCGAGCGCGGCGGTATTGTGATCAACAACCAGTGTCAAACGTCGGATCCCGATATTTACGCTATTGGTGAATGTGCCCTGTGGGACAACCGCATTTATGGCCTGGTTGCACCTGGCTACGCCATGGCCCGAGCAGCGGTAGCCGATCTTACCGGCGGTAAAGGCGAGTTTGCTGGTGCCGACATGAGTACCAAACTCAAATTAATGGGCGTAGAAGTAGGCTCCATTGGTGATGCGCATGTAAAAACGCCTGGCGCACTGGTTTACACGTACCACAACCAACCTGATGGTGTGTATAAAAAACTGGTGCTGGATCCTACCAAATCCTTTGTGATTGGTGCTGTTCTGGTTGGCGATACCAGCGACTA
>NZ_JBLBUE010000166.1:0-7504 GCF_047290655.1 Alteromonas sp. AMM-1
ACCGTCAAGTACTGTCACGTTGGTAATCAACGTGGGTGCTCCGGGTACGGGTGTATAGCGGCTGGGAAAAGGATTACTATCGATGCTGACCTTTGCTGCCTGCTCGGTTTTGGCGTCTTTGTCTTCTGAACAAGCCGTTAACCACAGCGCACAGCAACAGAGCAGCATCATGCTGAGTTGTTTTTGTGTGTTTTTCATGTTTCCTGGATCCGTTATTTTGTGTTCTTTTCATCGCGTGTCATTGGCACAATGCCTCTGCCACAAGATGGAACCAAGCCAGGCGTGCGCAATTCAGTTGCACACACCGTAAGTTATAACGGTAGCGAAAAGAACCCAAACCAACAAGCCAAACACACACGGCTTACCTTAAAGATGTGCGGATTGTCGCAATACCTTTACAATATCGTCGGCTTTTTGCAGGCTTCGAATAGCGCCAAACAAGGTTTCAGCCTGCGGGTACTGGCGTTTCAGATAACCACACCACTGCTTAATTCGGTTGGGGTAATAACGGCCTTTGTCGCCAAATATTTCATAGCCGGAGTAATCGATAAGCAGTTGCGATAAATCTGTCCACGACATCGGAGCTTGTTCCCCACGAATATGCCAGGCCAAATTTGGCATCGCCAGAGCACCGCGGCCAATCATCAGATCATCGCAACCAGAATCGGCCATGCAGCGCAGGGCGTCCTCATAGTTCCAGATTTCCCCGTTAGCAATCACGGGTAATCTGGTTGCCGCTTTGATTTTCTTTATCCAGTCCCAGTAGGCAGGTGGACGGTAGCCCTCGGTTTTCGTTCGGGCATGAACAACAAGTTCGCTGGCACCCGCCTCGTCAATGGCAATGGCGTTGTCAATGGCCAGTGACTTATCTTCGTAACCCAGTCTGATTTTTGCCGTTACAGGCAAATGCGCGGGCACGGCCTGACGCACAGCAGACACGATGTCGTGGAGTTGCTGAGTATATTGGAGCAGCACCGCTCCGCCCTTGCTCTTATTCACGGTTTTGGCAGGGCAGCCAAAATTCAGATCCACACCTGGTGAGCCCAGTTCCACTGCGGTCAACGCGTTTTCAGCCAACCACTGCGGATGCTGGCCCAGTAGCTGGATTTTAACCGGCACACCGCTGGGCGTTTTACACCCATTGTGCAATTCGGGACACAGCCGGAAAAACGTCTTATGAGGGAGCTTTTGGTCGACAACCCTAACGAATTCAGTGACACATAAATCAAAGCCTCCCACGCGGGTAAGCATGTCACGCATCAAATGATCGACCACCCCTTCCATCGGGGCTAAATACACTCTCATATCAGGCAGGAAACTCGGTGAAAAATTGGCCGCGAAGTGTAGCAAATATCTCAGTTGGGCGTAAGTATTTTGCAGCCAGGTATGCGGGCGTCGTTTGAATAAGCGATAGCCTGGATTGCTTATATTTTGGCGGTGCTTGCCAGGGAATAGCAAAAGTGGCTGTGCGAATTGGTATTAACCACCATAAGGGGTCAGGTGTTTACCTGCGCTTCTACTGGTTGTTGAGCAGGCCATTCAACACTGTGCCACAAACATACATAGCAAGGATACTGGCTGTCTAAGGTTTTAAAAAACGCCTGTTCATTTTGTGCCTGTTCGCGCACAAACCGTTGTTCAATGCCATCGTAAAGTAATGCAACAAACTGCACGGCCATCCCCTTATTGAATGTGAATAAGGGGATTATACGTTTAGACGTCTAGAATTCCAAACGTCTATTTATCTTTTCAACGTAAATTATTGCGCCTGGCCTTGAGTGAGCAAATAGTGTAGTGCTCCCCCAATTGCAGCGACCTGCGCCAGATTGCAAATTTCGTCGGTTGCAGATGGACTGTCGGGATACACTTCCGTGGTGGAGCAAAGTGGTGCGCCTGAAAAGCCACCACATAAAAACAGTGCTTTTTTGTTGTACCCAATCACGCCCTCCGACAAAAGCGTTTCGCCAATAATTCGCCCACTTTCGTCAGCAGGCGCAATATGCGTCACTTTTTTCACTTCACCAATCATGGCTTCTTGTAATTCAATGCAGGGCTGTTGCGTATCAGCAACCAAATAAAAACCGTCGGGAATATTCCAGGTCTTCTGCTCTATGGCATCACGAGCGGCCAGTGCCGGGCGGAATTCACTGTTGTCGGTATCGGTGGTTTCATGTAAATCAACGTGCAGTGCGATGTCGCAAGGCAGTGATTGCACAAATTCCATGAGTAATTGAGATTCTGCTGCGGGTGAATTGGGTTTAAACGAACGATTAGGATCGACGGCTTTTGGATTCCAACGGTTAATGGTTTCGTAACCCCATGGGCTCACACACGGTACAATGATAAAATTGACTTTATCTGAGTAAGCCTGGCTGTATGCATTGGCAAACAATATTGCACCTTGAACGCCACTCGTTTCATAACCGTGTACGCCACCTGTGATCAGCACCCAGGGCGCCCCGTCAACCGGTGTTTTAGTTAATAAAGCGTACAGCGGATAGCGCTCGGTATCATAGGGCAACGCCCCGTAATGTACTCGGGTCAGAGAATCCGGCAATGCGCCTAATTTAGCCAATACGTCTTCTGCATAACTGCGTTTAACAGATTGCATGTCCAGCCACTGACGTTTTTCTGCTTCGCCCCATGGCGTCCCGGGTGTACCAACTGGATACATATTCACCTTCAATAAAAATTAGTTTAACAAACAACAGGCCAGCACAGTTTAACACAACCACATACATCAAACGAATGCAGACCAGCATGTTCCACTGCCCTGATATGAACACGCTTAAAGGGCTGGCCGAAGACTTTACGCCTGAAGTGGAGGCTGCCTGGATTGAAGTGTATACCCTGTTAGCCAGTGTAATGAAACAAGCTGCAAATGCACAGAAAGCATCCTAAAGCCTATTGAGTTCGGGCGATAAGGTTGTCGCCCGATAGTTATTTACCAATGCCAGAGCGTGCCGTCTTCCAGGCGGTTAACCGGCAGGCAGGCGCGTTTGTAAGGGTATTTTTTAGCAAGGTCTTCGTTAATATCCACACCATGCCCGGGCGCTTCTCCCGGCGTGAAATAACCTTCGTCGAAGCGGTAACTTATGCTAAATACCGACTCCATTAATTCACTGTGGGGCATGTGTTCCTGAATGCCAAAGTTTGGCACCCAGTAATCAAAGTGTAACGCGGCTCCCATGCACACGGGAGACAAGTCAGTAGCCCCGTGACACCCCATCCGAATATGGTACAAAGCCGCCAAATCCGCAATGCGCCTGAGCTGAGTAATACCACCGGCATGCACCACCGTTGAACGTATATAGTCTATCCATTGATTCTGGATCAGCGCCTGACAATCGTGAATGGAGTTAAACACCTCACCTACCGCTATGGGGGTGGTAGTGTGTTCGCGGATGAGTTTAAACCCTTGCTGATTCTCTGCGGCAACCGGATCTTCCATCCAGAAAAGGTGAAACGGCTCCAGCGCCTTGCCCAGTCTGGCGGCCTCGATTGGGGTGAGCCGATGATGAACATCGTGCAACAGGTGCAGATCATCACCATATTGTTCACGTACTGCTGCGAATAATCTCGGAGTGAAATTCAAGTATTTTTCCGTAGACCATACGGTTTCCGTGGGTAAATCAGCGTCGGCGGGTTCATACTTTTGCCCGGCCTTTGCCACACCGTAGGTACTGTTTACCCCTGGGATACCAGACTGTACTCGGATCGCTTTATAGCCCTGCTCGACTGCCTTACCAACAGCATCGAGCGTAGACGCAATGTCAGCGCCGTTAGCATGGGTATACACCATAATTTTATCGCGACTTCTGCCACCTAATAGCTGATACAAGGGCAATCCCGCTACTTTAGCCTTAATGTCCCATAATGCGGTATCAACGGCAGCGATTGCTGTCATACCTACCGGGCCTCTGCGCCAGTAAGCGCCGCGATAAAAATACTGCCAGATATCCTCAATACGGTGAGGATCTTTTCCCAATAATGCGGGCGCAATGTAGTCTTCAAGATAACTCACCACACTTTTTTCCCGACCATTCAGCGTGGCATCACCGACACCATATACGCCTTCATCAGTAACGATTTTGAGCGTTACAAAGTTGCGTCCGGGCGAACAAACAATCACTTTTACATCGCAGATTTTCATAGCAATGACTCTCGTTAAAATAATAAATCGGGTAAAAACAACACCAATGGCGGATACAGCGCCAATACAACCACTAGCGCCAGCACGGCAAGAAATAACGGCATCGCGGCTTTCACATAATCAGTTGCAGAACAATGGAGGATATTGCACACCGCATACATGGCAATTCCCACCGGTGGCGTGGTGCCACCAAAGGTCACCATGATCAACATAAGAATGCCAAAATGAACGGGGTCGACACCAACCGACTGCATCAGCGGCACCAGAATAGGCGTGAGCAACAGCACGGTAATCGTACCTTCCATGACCACGCCAACGACCAAGAGTATTACCATACACAACAATAAGATAAGTTGCGGCTGGGTAGTTAACTGTGTCACCGCCAGTGTCAGGGATACCGGTAATTGTTCGTACGCTATGGCATAACCCACTACCCCAGAGGATAAAATGATAAACATGATCATACCGATGTCGCTGATACTGTCGCGAAGTGATGTTATCAACTCAGCCAGCGTTAACTCGCGATAAACCCACTTTCCCACAATACAGGCATACAAAACGGCAAAAGCACCAGCCTCTGAGGGCGTAAAAATGCCAAAACGAATAGTCACAATGAGCAATATGGGGAAACACAACGCCCACTTACTTTGATTGAGCGCCTTAAGCACCTGCATTGCCGACGGCGGCGCAGCCTGTACCGGGGTAAAGCCCTTTTTTCTGGCCTGCACATAAACAACCAGCATGAGTACCAGCGTAAGCAGGATTCCGGGGATCAGTCCGGCTAGAAACAGCCTGCCTATCGACACATTGCCCATATAACCATACAGGATCAAACCAATACTCGGTGGAATACAGGCAGTAATTAAGGCACTTACTGTTATGGTTGCAGCAGTAAACCCCTTACTTAATCCCGAACTTTGCATAGGTCCGCCCAACACTCTTGCCTGCATTGCTGCGTCGGCGATGGCCGATCCCGATACGCCTCCCATCAGTGCGCTCAATACAATGGTAACGTGCGCCAATCCACCGCTTATCCAGGCAACCAGCACATTTGAAACAGTAATTAGCCGCTGGGTAATACCCGAATGATTCATCACATGACCGGCCAGGACGAAGAACGGCACCGCTAGCAGTGGAAAGCTCTGACTTGCTGCCACCATGCGCTGTACTGCTACGGTTATGGGTAAATGACTGTCCATAGCAAAATACACAAGACCGCCAGCAAGTAGCGCAAATGCCAGCGGTAAACCCAATAACAGCAGTACCAAAAATACTAACGCACTCATGAGTCGATTCCCTGCTGATGTGTTTGCCGTGTGGTTTTATCTAATGAAGATTCAGCGCCCACCAATACATTCAGCCAGGAGGGATACTCTTGCATCCCGGTTACCGGATGATATAAACATTGCATCAACACGCGGCTTTGCTGACAAATTGTAACCAGCATAAGCAGAGCACCGGCCGGTATTGCAGCGGTTACCCAGACGTAGGGCAGATCGGTACTTCCCAGTGTTCTGGCGGGGTTGATACTTAGCAGCTTGAATCCAAATATACCTATACACACCAGGCACAAGCCGCTTATCACATTGAGGCATAACTGGAACCGCAGTCGGTTAATAATGGATAGTTTATTGAACAATACATCCAGTCTTGCATGCGCCCCTTCCCGCAGGGCCTGATTAGCCGCCAGAACCGCCAACCAGACAAACAATAATTGCGCTACATCTACCGACCATATCACCGGGTACCCAATTGTTCTGAGCACAGCAGCCAGTAGTACCAACAGCACAATGGCTGCCAGTAACGTTACCGTAAGCGTGCGTTCCATTTTCGCCCACATTATTGAACACTCTCACCTGGCAATGCTGCTTGTTCGGCAAGATACTGCTGAATATCCAGATACAAGGCATCGTAACCCAACTCATCGTAAACCGATTTTGTTGCCCGCCTGAACGCGTCGATGTTGGGGGTAATGTTTTGAACTCCGTTTGCTTCCAGTTCCTGCTCGATATCCCTTTGGCGGGCCTGCACCAGAGAGGTCGCGTAATTGCCGGCATCTATGGCACTTTGCTGCACCGCAGCCTGTTGTGAGGGGGTCAGTTGACTGAACCACGACTGGCTGGCTACCAATCCGGAAATCAGGTGAATATGGCGAGTCTTACTGATATAGCGAATAACTTCGTACAGTCGCGCGCCATAAGTACCTGCATGCTGGGCTTCAGCACCGTCGATTACCCGCTGCTGCAAGCCACTGTACACTTCTGCCCAACTCAATGGCGTAGGCGTAGCGCCCATGGCGCGAATGGTACTAATCCATACGGGTGCACCGATGGTGCGCAATCGAATGCCATCCAGGTCGGCTGGCGTGGTGATTGGCTGATTGGTTAACAGGTGACGCTCGCCCTGCCACCAGTTAAACCCCAGTATTTTAATACCTGCAGAATTGGCGAGATCACCGGCCCATTGTTCGAACATGGGTGACTGGACCAACAGGTGAAGTTGTTCAGCCTTATCAATCAGATAAGGCGCACTCAAAATACCGATTTCACGCTGATAAAAAGACAACCTTCCGGCATCCACTAACACGGCTACCGGTGCACCGGCCATTGCCTGCTCGAGTACATCGTTATCGTTACCCAATTGAGAACCAACAAAAATCCTAACCGAAATGTCGTTGTTGGTTTGCCGCTCCACAGATTGCTTGAAATACACTAACCCTTGGTACATAGGATCGCTCTGACTTAGCGAGGTAACCACGTTAAGTGTGTTAGCAAATACCAGCGACGAGGAAAGTTGCATTGCCAGCAACGTAGCCATTGCAAGTAGGTATTTTATGGAAATGAATGGGTTCAACGCGCCGTGCAGCCTTAAACTTGATCCGAGCAATCTTGTATACAAGTTTAAAACTATAGCGAAATAGCCTGGTGCTCAAGATCAAAGCTATTCTTCAATTACGTATTTACATTATCTTTTTCACTTGGCATAACCGGATTGGCGTTCATTACGAATTGGTATTACAGAACGAAGCGCATGGTTTACTTGCATAACTGGAATGTAGTGTGATGGATAAGTTGGAATACAAGGAGAAAAGACAATTTGCTTCGATGGTAAATGCAAAGATGCTAACAAAACCAGTTTAAATAAGGGCTTCTCACCCCTGACGGCTACGCAAAAAAAAGACCAGCTTGTAGCTGGTCTTTTTATATGGCGTCCCCTAGGGGATTCGAACCCCTGTTACCGCCGTGAAAGGGCGGTGTCCTAGGCCTCTAGACGAAGGGGACAAAAAATCTTCTTTGCGAAGCAACGCTTCGCAGATTTTTTGTAAGGCGAAGTTACTTTAGTAACTGAGCG
>NZ_JBLBUE010000167.1:0-7335 GCF_047290655.1 Alteromonas sp. AMM-1
CTCAGCGTAATAACGGAGAACACCGTGAGTAACGCGTTAACCATTGCAAAATTTGGTGGCACCAGTGTCGCTAATTATGCGGCCATGCAAAACTGCGCCAGAATTGTTGCCGGCAATCCGGCAACCCGCCTTGTTGTTGTAAGTGCAGCAGCCGGCGTCACTAACTATCTGGTGAGCCTTGCGCATACGCCAATGACCCAGCAACAAATCAATGACACCGTACAGAAGGTAGTTGATATTGAACTGGCCATTTTGAATGCACTGAAAGATAAGACTAACGTAGAGCCTAAGTTAAATGAACTACTGGATGAACTGCGTGGCCTGGCTTGTCATGAAGAAATTCTGCATCGCAACGACCTGAAAGACCAGTTGTTATCGATGGGCGAGCGTATGTCATCACTCATGTTTGCTGCTGTGCTGGCAGAGCTGGGTGTGGCCACGCTTAACTTCGACGTTCGCAAAGTGTTGCGTACCGACAGTGAGTTTGGCGAAGCAGCGCCGCAAATTGAGATCATCGAAGAAAACGCGAAGAAGCTGTTACAACCTGAAATTGCAAACGCCATTGTGGTTACTCAGGGCTTTGTGGGCGCCGATGAAGAAGGCCGTACCACTACGCTGGGGCGCGGCGGTTCTGACTTTACCGCAGCACTGCTTGCAGAAGGTCTGGATGCAGACGTATGTGAAATCTGGACTGATGTAACGGGCGTGTACACTACCGACCCGCGAATCACCCCGGCGGCACATCCTCTGCCTGAACTGAGCTTTGAAGAAGCGGCTGAAATGGCCACGTTTGGTGCCAAAGTGCTTCATCCTGCCACCATGGAACCAGCGGTACGTAAGAATATCAAAGTGTTCGTAGGTTCAAGTAAAGAGCCTGAGAAAGGCGGTACCTGGATTGTTCGCGATTGTGATTACGAACCGCCTTTCCGTGCTATTACCCGTCGTAAGGAACAGGTAATGGTAACGGTAAAAACACCCAAAATGATGTATGCGCAAGGTTTCCTGCAGCAGGTGTTTGCCATCATTGCAAAACACAAACTGAGTGTGGATTTGGTAACTACATCGGAAATTTCTGTGTCGTTTACCCTGGATAATCCGGCAAACTCTGTGGCACAGCGACTGAATCGTGAAACCATTGCCGAACTTGAAACCATCTGTGACGTAAAAGTTGAAAAAGACTTTGATCTGGTTACCGTGGTAGGCAACCACATGCAAACAAGTAAAGGCGTATCCAGCCGGATTTTTGCGGCGGTGTCGGACTTTAACCTGCGTATGATCTGCTTTGGTGCTAATCCGCACAATATTTCATTCCTGGTGAATGAATCGGACAGTACCGAAATTGTAAAAATACTGCACAGCGAGTTATTTGAATAAAGACATCAGAAAGCCGGTGTGCAGCATTGCGCTCCGGCTTTTGTTTGCGATTATTTAACCGTATCCGCGTCAAACATAATCCATTTGTTCCGCCCCTGGCGTTTTGCCAGATATAAAGACTTATCGGCTTCCTCAAAGGACGGAATGGAATGTTCACCCAGCACATCCTGACTCACTGAAATGCCTATACTGATAGTGATATGATCAGCCACTCCGCTAAAGTCATGTGGGATTTGAGCATCTTTAAAGGCTTGCAATATACCCTCTGCAACGCGAATCGCACCGGTGTCACTGGTATTCGGCAATAAAATTGCAAATTCTTCACCACCGTAGCGTGCCAGAAAATCTGTTTTTCTGGGCAGTTGGGATTTAAGTAAATCGGCTACTTGTTTTAAACACTCATCGCCCTGGCTGTGGCCATAGTTGTCGTTGTATTGTTTGAAGAAGTCTACGTCAAGCAACATTACCGTAAGCGGCCAGCGTTGTCTGGATGCCACGTGAATCTCTTGCAAATAGCGTTCATCCAGCGCCCGTCGGTTAGCGATACCCGTTAGTGCATCGCGCAAACTCAGTTCTTCTAATGATGCCTTTTGATGTTCTATGGTTGCTGCAAATTTCTCAAAGCTACTGGCCAGTTCGGCAATCTCGTCTTTACCACCCAACGCAATTTCCTTGCTGTTACCAGCAGCGCGTTGTTGCACCTGGGTTCGCAGTGTTTTTAATCTGCGCACTACCGCGTGGTGAATAAACAGTACAAAACACACATAGGCTAAAAACACGAAAACGAAAATCAAACTGATGTGTTTTACCTGTTGAGATACCAGACGGGAAGTGCTGTGTGCCGTCGCCAGCACGGATTCGTTGAGCTGGTGAGATTCAAATTCATTTAATCGGGCATAATCCGAAATCAGATTGCGTACGAAGTTACCCCGGCCCCTTACCCGGCCCACTATCTTTAATTGTGACTGACGAAGCGCAATTAAACCTGCGGTATCATCCAGAATTATTCTGCGAATTTGAGCACTTATGGCAGTAGCGCTGTCAATTTTACTGGCACTCTGGGCCTTAGACAGACTATCAAGTTCGTCCAGTAAAGTACTTAAATAGCGCTGTTGCTGACGGATCAAACTAAGCTGATCGGTTGTTAATACTTCCGATGAGCGGGCAACAATATTGGCTAACGCCAGGTACCAGGGTTGATTGGCCAGACTGGCAACCGACGCCGAGCTCGTTTCCGTTACATTGCTGTGCAGCGTATAGAGCTTTTCCTGCTGACTGGTGAGCAATACGTTGATCGTTAATTTTTGTTCTACCAGGGAGTTTAGGTCAGCTAATTCACGACGTATCGACTGTAATTGCGCCATCATGTAGGCATTGTCAGTTTGATCCATCACTACATCGTCAAGCGAGATTAATTGCTGATTAATCGCATCGTAAGCAATACGCCGCATAGCATCCGAATTCGCGCTCGACAACCTTTCTGTTACGCTCATCAGCAGGCTCATTTGCGAGTACAGTTCGCCAGAATGCACTACGGTGGGAAGTGATTCACTGGTCATCAGGGTTAACGAGTCTTCAAAGGATTTCAGCTTCGAATAGGTGGTAATGGCCAGTATCAAAATGGCAACAATTAGCGTGACCAGTCCAAAATTAATAATGCTGGTTAATGAATAAAGGTGCTTCTTGTCGGCATCTGCAGCCATTACTTGTAAGGGCGATTGTTTAATCATCAACCATTCCTTCCAATTGACGATATAAACTTTATTCTGCCTGACTTATTAGCGGAAACGGTTTGCTGACGTCGCAAAACACTTATCACAATATCGGCAATGAGCGGCGTAACTTGCTGACTAAACGGCACTTCGCTACCCAATGTCAGCGCTTTATAGCCGTCACCCCCACCGGCTAAAAAGTCAGATGTCGCCAGACTGTAAATCTTAGCGTCTACCAGCACTTGGCCGTTTACTTCTATGTGTTTAATACGCTGGCCCACGGGCGCTGATAAATCTACATTCATGGTAACACCGGAGATATGGGGAAATCGTCCGGCAACCTGTTCAACCTCACTGAATCCGTTTTCCAAAGCGGCTTTTAAATGACGACCTGCGATGCGCAATACGGTAATGCGGCTGCGAAAGGGCAATTCGGTTGAGATATCTTCACGCGTGAGGACGTGCCCCGGGCTGTAAAGTCGCTCCCCCCGAATGGCACCGCCATTAATCAATGCCACATCGGTATGACTGGCCGAGCGCAAGGCATCACTAATCAGGTTGCCAAAGCCATTTTCACTGGTTCTCACTTCAAAACGTTGTGTGTTCATGCTGGTGGATAATGTTGCGATTTCTTCGCTCAGCAGCACGCTGATCCTGTCGTCATAGGCATTGATTTGTGAATCGACCGCCTTGTTTAAGGGAAACTGGTTTAACGGCAGGGTTGATACTGAAATTTGTTTCTCTGATTGCGCGTCCTGCCATTCAATATTAATGACGGCAGCGGTACCCTGAGACGTTATAAATACGTACCCCGGGTGATCACTGCTGCGCTGGTTATCACTGGTAAGTGTGAAATGCGGATCGGTACGCAATACCAGGTCAACAACGCCCTCCTGCAACAGGGAGTCAATAAATTCGTGTCGGTCAGAGGTCATGAGTACCACTACATCCGCACCTTCTTTTTTAAGGAGGTTAACCTGAGCGCGTGTGGCCTGTTCGGGTTCATTAATGTGGAGGCGCTGTAACAGGTATTCTTCTACTACAGAATCGTGAATAACTGACACTATACCTATATTTACGCCGGGCTTCTCAATGATCAGCCGCCGCACAGCACCGTCTATATTGTCGCCGGTGAGTGGGTCTGTAGCATTGCTGAGTACCATAGGAAAAGCAGCTTCATAAGCACGTAACGAAAACTCATCCTCAAAATAGCTAAATTCTCGCTTAGCTACCGCCATGGCGTCGGGTTCCAGGGTATTCAGAATATCGATAATGTGGGCGCCGCGATCAAATGAGGAGAGCATACTCGGCGCAAGACTGCCCCCACCGAACAAAAACGTGGTGCTGGCGTGTTGTTCTCTGGTTTGGTCAAGCAATGTAGCAAGGTTGGCATAGCTGCCAAACGGCTCATTTTTAATCAATGGCAGTTCTGCTGCGTAAACAATGGAAACCTGACGTGATAAGGCATGCGTGCTTGCAGAAAATATCGAGGCAACAAAAATAATCGCCAGGCACAAAAGTGGACGGTGCATGCTAACCAAACTCCTCTAACCCCACATGGTAAGGGCAATGTAACACCACTTCCGCATTGTCGCGGATAAATGCGATAAGACAAAGCATTTTTGCATAATTATTGGCCTAACGGTTTGATTGATAAGATTCTACGCAATTTCTCCCCGAATCTTTGGCCAGGTACAAGGCCTTATCGGCCTGATCTATTAGCTCTGCGTGATGCAGTGGTATGCCTGCGGGCTTGGTGCTGATTCCAATCGATACCGTCAGCACATGATAAGGTGACATCACATGAGAAATGCCGGTATTGAATATGCGTTTACACAAATTCTCTGCCACCATCAGCGCATCACTCGCGTCGGTATCCCGCAACACGATTAAAAACTCTTCTCCCCCCATGCGACAAACAAAGTCCGTTGCCGCGTGGGTATTTTGTTTAAGCATGGTGGCAACATCAATCAATGCTTTGTCGCCCTGACTGTGACCATAGTTGTCGTTAAACGACTTAAAATGGTCTACATCGATAAGCAGCATCGACACCGGAATGGTGCTGGTGTTTGCAGCTTCTGCCAGAGTAAGCAGGTGCTGATCAAGATAGCGACGATTGGCGATACCGGTTAACGGATCGGTGTAACTCATATTTTTGAGCTGCAGATTATGCTCAATTAACTCGGCTCTTTGATCTTTAACCAGCTTAAACAACCTGTCGATATGATTGCCGAGTTTCCCAATGTCATCATAACCCTTTAATTCGATGCTCTTGGTGTAATCCGAAGTAGCCATAACTTCTGCCACAATGTTTAGCATTTTTCTCAAAGGTACCAGTATTTGATGACGAATAAACACGTAAAACAAATACAGCATTAACGATGCGGAAAGTAAGCCAATGAGCAGGGTGATATCAAAAATATCATGATCAAACGGATACGTGGTTTCATCAAAACTCAACACAAAAAAAGGCTTGTTCCTATAATCATTAAACAGCAAATTAAGTCGGTGCTCATAGGCATCTCCGTGAAAGGAATCCGGGATAAACGCGTTAACCGTATTCGGAGGAGCATCCTGTGCTGATGGTGTTAAGGTAAGTTGAATAGGTTTCTGCAAGGCCTGACTCAGCAATGACATCCGCTTGTCATTAATATACGACCAGATCAAACTGGTACCGGCAATAATGCCCATCGCGTCGCCGGTTGTAATTGCATGGGATACCACAATGGCGGGTTTTTCATTGATTGTGACTAATCCCCAGCGCGACAGAGGCTCTTCTTCAGCGTCCACGGCGTTAAACAGAAAATGCTGAGTAATGGAGTGACCAGGGGTAGAAAAAACGGGATTGGTGATTACCTGGTAAGGCGGTTCGATACTTTGCCCGGCAATAAGTTGGTGATCACTGGCATAAAAATACCAGCCATTTATATTGAGCTGGCTGAAGGTTTCATGCAAAAAATAGGTTTCTTCGAACCATTGAGCATCGCGCTCTGTAGCGGCCCGGTGCATTTCATCCCACACGGCGTTGTCCAGCGAAATTCCTCTAAGCGTTTCAATCTGCTGGTTAAATGCTTCTTGTAGTCGTAATAAATCGGCCTTATTGGCGTTACCAGCCATTAGTTCAAGTGCTGGCAAAGTCCAGTAGAAGCGGATGAACGCTTGGGTAGCCAGGCTAAAAATCAATGCCATGGCTACTGCTAACAGGAGTTTACTTCGAAGACTCAGACTCACTACATCACACCGTATAAAATCTTACATTAAGCGTAGTCGACAGTGCGGAAAGCTCAACTATTGAGCCTCATCTCACTGCGGGAAATACGAGCAGGTAACAATTCATACGGGCTTGCGCACGATTGGGGGCGATGTTCTAATGCCAGTACTATGATTGAATTAACTTCACAACTTTCTATTGCTGATCAGGAAATCGAACTACAGGCTATTCGCGCGCAGGGTAGCGGTGGTCAAAACGTCAATAAAGTCAGCAGCGCAATTCATTTGCGATTCAATATTACATCGTCATCCTTACCAGACGAAGTAAAAGCCCGGCTGCTTGAAAGCACGGATAGTCGCTTAACCAGCGAGGGGGTTATGGTGATAAAAGCGCAGCGATTTCGCACCCAGGAAAAAAATAAAGATGATGCGATTTCCCGTCTGACCGAGTGGGTATCCGCTCAGCTAAAACAAGACAAACCCCGCAAATCAACACGGCTGAGCAGGGCAGTGAAAGCGCGCCGCAAAGATGCAAAACAAGCCCAGAGTCAGCGGAAACAACACCGTCAGAAAGTGCAGTTCTAGGCAGAGGGCGTCAGCCAGTTGTTCATGTGCGTTAGTAAAGTGTGCAGGCGAGCCGGTCTGGGTTTTAACTGGTGCTCAACCAGATAAATGGTCTCGCTTACGGGCTTCGCAAGCCTGTGTACCTGTACCGAAGATGGCTTGCTAAAAGCGGCTACGGCATAGGCGGGCAATACCGTAAATCCCAGCCCGCGACTAACGGGTTCCAAAATTAATCCAATTTGGTTTGAAAAGCCGTTCTCGGGAAGTGAATGCGGGTAACTGTACTGAGGATAATTCGCACTAAGCAGTAAATCAGCGTGGTGTGTGGCATCCGGATGGGCAATAAAACCAAGGGATTGCAACGTTTGCCACGAAATGTCTTTTACGTTGGCTGGGGTCACCAGTAGCAACGGTTCCTGGGCAATGGCGGTAGCTTTTATTTCCCGGTGAGTAGCCGGACGAGTCATTAAACCAA
>NZ_JBLBUE010000168.1:0-7325 GCF_047290655.1 Alteromonas sp. AMM-1
AAAGTGTTGCAAAAAGTACTGATGCGCAAATCCTTCGCCAAGAGCCTGTTTGTAGCAGCGTTTCCTGAGAAGTTTGTCACATCGATGAAGCGCGCACTAATGGAACGCAATACGGGTAAAAAGCCAGAGCTGTCTAATGAAGACAGGGCGTACTTTCTGCAATTGCTCAACGATGAGAAGAGCAAGATATTGCCAAATACCCCTGACACTCAGTTGTTGTCGGCGTTGTATCAACAATGAACGACACAAAGCAAGTCTCTATCGTACCGCATATTTTGTTCGGGATGTTTTGTCTCGAACTGTTTTTCCTGTTTGTGAAAAAGATAAGCCTTGCTTTGTATGGTCCATTCGATCTGATTGAAAAACTGTTCCCCATTATCGCGATTGGCCTGCTGGTAACCGTTATTAAACCCAGGCTCAATTTTTACTGGTGGCTGTCGCTGGCGATGTACGTTGGCTATTTGCTGTATGGCGTTCTCATTTCGCTGGCGAATCAGAAAGGCATGAAGATCATTTTGGTTCAGATGTATCACGAGCTCAAATTCTTTCCCATGATGATGCTGTTCTCGGTTGCCAAGTGTGAAGAAATCTGGACCCGCCGCACAGTGAAAGTGATCAAGCCGCTTATTTTTCTATGCATTTTACTGATTGTTTTTCAGGCTGGGGCATCCGGTGCTTACAACGCGCTGTTTTCCAGTGGTGGGCATTTTGAACCCGGACATTTCGGGGGCATGTTATTGCCCCGGTTTGTTGGTTGGTTCTGGCATCCCGGGCAGTCTGCCTTGTTTTTTACTATTGCCGCTGTGCTTATCAGTGTGGAGTACCGTCGCGGCAATATCCGCTTTGGTTACTCAATGATCTTCATTTGCATCGTATTCGTGTTCGTTGCTATCCAGCGCCTTGAGCTGATGCTGATGTTTATGGCGCTAATGGCGCTAAAAGTGCAAAACACACTCAATGTTGACTACCGCCCATTGCTTGCACTTATTGTGTTTGCGTTTTTCACCTGGCTCATTGCCTACCTGTGTATCGACAAAAACAACGTGTGGTATGTGCTTGAAAACTTCGAGTCACCCCGGGTTATTTTTCTGGTCGAGGCAGTCTTTGAATTATTCGACAGCAATTTTTGGTGCGGGGGTTGGGGCACCATTGGCAGCCATGCAGCGGCCGATGTGGCCAAGGTTTACGAATATAACGCCATGAAAGATTTATGGTGGATCCAGTTGGGCCAGTATTTCTACGACACCTACTGGCCGCATGTTATCGGCGAAACCGGTATTCCCGGCTATTTTCTGCTGCTACTGTCCATGACCTTCACGGTATGCGCGCTCAAACGCCCGGAAGCCAGCCTGTTGTTATTTTTGTTGTTGTTAACCAGTGCGCTGTCTTCAAACGCCCAATCACTTTACCACCTGACCATTTTTGGGTGGTTTATTACGTTGCTGGAAAGCGATCCGAATGGATGGCGCAAAACAGCGCGACAACCCGTTTCAAATCACGTTGGCATTCCTGCCGGAGGATTATCATGAACACTGTAACTGAACGCAAAGGCATCGCCGTTGTGGGTACCAAGGCCAAAGGCGGTATTCACGCCGTTATTGAGAATCATATCCAGGCCGGGGTATACGACGATTACGATCTCTATCTGATCGCATCTCACGACGATGGCGGCATGTTTAAACGTTTTTATACTTATTTCGCAGCGCTGGCTTCGCTGCTGAGCTTGTTATTCAGGGGGAAGGTGTCTGTTTGCCATTTACATGGCTCACACAAAGGCAGCATTTACCGTAAGGCCCTGTTTATTTTTGTATGCCGCTTGTTTAAGTGCAAAGTCATTTTTCACCTGCATGGTTCGGTGTTTGCCCGCACCTACGACAGTGCTGGTGGGTTTTACCGGGGACTGGTGAAATACGTTCTCAACGGCGCAGACAGCGTTTTTGTGTTGTCGCAGTACTGGGCAAACTATGTTGGATCCATTGCTCCCGACGCTGATATTCGCATCATTAATAACTTTCCCTCGCCAGTATTTGAAGGGCTTTTTCATGAACGCCGTTTCAATGCCAATGCGGTAACAAAGCTGCTGTTTCTGGGGTATATCGGACAGCGCAAAGGCGTTTATGATTTAGTGGACGCAGTAGCGATATTGAAAGCGCAAGGCGTTACTGGGTTCACAATAACCGTTGGCGGTAACGGCGAAATTGAACAGCTAAAAACGCTGATAAAAGAACGCGAACTGTGTGCGTATTTCGACGTGATTGGCTGGGTAACCGGCGAGCAAAAGTACCGTTTGATGAACGAATCGGATGTACTCTTGTTACCGTCTCACAATGAAGGTTTGCCCATTGCAATATTGGAAGCCATGTCTGCCGGACTGGCGGTGATCAGTACTACCGTGGGTGGTATTCCTGAAGCCATCCCCAACGACCAAACCGGGCTGTTAATTGAACCCGGCGATCAACAAGCGCTGGCATCCGCGATTGCCAAATACATTGCAAACGCAGGGTTAGTTGAGCAGGCCGCACGCTGTGCCCGTCAACGATATGATGCGTCGTATTCATCAGCAGCGAATCTTCAAACCATCAGAGCAGTATTGCGTGGATTGGTGAATTTGAAATTGTCTGCGGTTTTATAATGCTACTGAGTAAATTGACGAGATGAATACCTTAGTGTCAGTGGTCATTGCTGCCTACAATGCCAGCCAAACCTTACCTGTGGCAATTGAATCGGCATTACAGCAACAAGGGTGCGATGTTGAGCTGCTTATTGTAGATGATTGTTCAACCGATGATACCCTGACCATTGCCACTCAGTTTGCCATGCGCGATAACCGAATTCGCGTGTTTCAAACCCCGGATAACCGCGGGCCTGGTGCCGCCCGAAATCTTGCATTATTGGCAGCCAAAGGACAGTGGATAGCAGTACTGGACGCCGATGACAGGTTTGCCCCTTACCGCCTGGCTACGTTACTTGCTGTTGCCCAGCATCAGCGGCGGGATATGGTCATCGACAGTTACTATCTTACTAAAGCGGGAGAGCGCATACCGTCGGGCTCCCGGTTTACATCGCTGTGTTCCCAAGCCGACATGCGTTCAGTTAGTGCAACCGATTTTGTGAGTCTGGGGCTGGGTTCCACAAAACCGCTGATCCGCACACTGTTCCTGCGTTCACATCAGCTCAGGTTTAACCCCGCTATAAAATGCGGCGAAGATTTGTTGTTATATAGTCAGCTATTGATCGCCGGCGCTTCCTGTACGTTTGTGAATTTGCCCTTATATTACAGAACCGAATCAGCGGGATCGCTGAGCAGAAAAAACAAAGTGCAGTCGCTATCGGCATTAGCTAACGCACTTTTATTACTGCACAACAGTGTTTCGAAAACCTCGTTTTCGTCTGACATGCTTGGCAAAGCCATTGGATATCGTATGAAAGTAACCAACGATGCTCTTGCTGCTGCGAAATGGCGGTATTGGATGGCCAGCCCCCGTACCGCACCACTTCCATCACTTCGTAACGCCTTCGAATTTATTCGCCATATGTGCTTTCGCAAAGTGCGATATGCCACAAAATCGCTCTGAATACTGCGTGTTTTGCATTCTGCATACGGGTATTTTAAAAACCATTCCCGATTTGCGAAAAATTCTGAAGCGATAATTTTGAATTCTGTTAACTTATTGTATTTAAAGGTATAAAAAGTTGGCTCGCCCTATGCAAAACCTATGGTGTCGTTAGTACAGCAACTGTATTAACCCTTGTTAATACTGGAGTCACACCATGAAAAACAAAAAAATATTAGCAGTAGCTTCTCAAGGCGGCCATCTCATTCAATTGTTAAGACTGAAGCCAGTGCTTGACCGTTTTGATACCAGCTATGTATCAAACCAATATCGCGAAGGCATGGGGAAAGACTTCTCCCTGGTCACCGATGCCAACGGCGATGAAAAATTAAAACTTATTCTTCTCTTTTTGCAAATGAGCTGGCTGATTATCACCAAGCGTCCTGATGTGGTGATTTCCAGTGGCGCAGCACCGGGATTTTTTGCCGTCATGCTGGGCAAGCTCATTGGCGCGAAAACTATCTGGTTAGACAGCATCGCCAATGCTGAGGAGTTATCTCTTTCGGGTAAAAAAGCCGGTACATTCGCTGATTTGTGGTTAACGCAATGGCCAAATCTGGCGTCGCCAGCCGGCCCTAAATATCAGGGGAGAGTACTATGATATTTTTAACTGTTGGCACTCAATTACCGTTCGACCGTTTTGTTGAAATTGTGGATAACTTTGCGGCAACACACCCGGAAATAGAAATTTTTGGTCAGATTGGTGAAGGCAGTTATCAACCCAAGCACTTTGAGTATTGCGCATTTCTGGATGAGCACGCTTACAAAGCGCAGTTCGATAAGGCGTCGTTGATCCTGGCCCACGCAGCTATGGGATCCATCATTACGTCATTAATTGAGTCTAAACCGGTTGTTGTGTTTCCGCGTCGCGCGTCGTTAGGTGAACACAGGAACGAGCATCAACTGGCAACGTGTAAAAACTTTGAATCGCTGGACGGTTGTTATGTTACGTATGACAAGGCGCAGCTACTGTCTACCCTCGATGACGTAACCAATTTACACGGTGGGCATCTGGGTCTTTATGCTAACCAGGAATTACTGAATAGCATCGAAAAATTCATTCTGGCGTGATGTTGGAAGCGACTCCTATGGTAAAAACACTCAACTGGCGGGCTTATCTTTCTGAGCCAGATATGCGCGACATGTTGCTGGGTAGTCTGGCGGGGCTGCTGGTAAAGGTGCTGGCAGCGATCAGCCTGTTCGCAATGAACGTCGTGGTAACCCGAACCATAGGAGCCGCCGAAGCCGGACTTTTCTTTTTAGCCTTTACCCTTATTACCATTATTGCCACCGCTGGGCGCATTGGTTTAGATCAGGCGGTTGTACGTTTTATTGCCAGCGATGTCGCAAGTGGAGGCAGTAAACAAACACACAGTGTGTTCAGTAAAGCTATCCAATGGACGCTGGCGGTAACGCTTGGACTCTCTTTGGTATGCTGGCTAGGCGCGGAGTGGCTGAACAATAACGTATTTGAGTTACCTGGCTTTGAACTGGTGTTCAGAACGATGTTGTTCAGTGCACCATTTATGGCGTTGTATATTATTCACGCCCAGGCGTTGCAGGGGCTTAAGAAAGTATCCCGCGCGATGCTGGTGTCCAGTGTGGTGTTGCCAGTTGGTATATTGCTACTCATTTTATTAATGCCAGTAAACAATGCGAAAGCGCTGAGTGACTATGTTGTTTTCGCCAGTGTGCTCACACTCGCTACCGGTTGGTATTTTTGGATGCAGTCTGCGCCTGAAGCAAAGGTGCAAATGCCTTTTTCTTCGGCATTGTTGCGCGCAACCTGTATGCCACTTTGGACAGTTGCCATAGTGCATCAGGTTATTCAGTGGTCTTCACAGCTGTTGCTGGGTGTATGGGAAAGCGCTGAATCGGTAGCCTATTTCGCCACTGCGCAACGCACCGCTATGCTCACCAGCTTTATCTTGTTTGCCGTTAATACCATAGCCGCCCCCAAGTTTGCTGCTATGCATGCCACAGGCAATATGCAGGGAGTTAAACGGATGGCACTGATTTCAGTGCGGATCATGCTGGCGGTTTCGGTACCGGTTACGCTGTGTATTTTATTATTCCCGGCATGGCTGATGAGTGTATTCGGTGAAGAATTCAGGCAAGCTGCCCCGGCACTTGTGATCTTGGCGATTGGCCAGTTTATTAACATTGCCACTGGATCGGTCGGGTATCTGCTGAGTATGACAGGTAACGAAACGAAAGTGCGTGACAACGTAGTAATTAGCGGCGTTGTCACCGTTGTGCTGGGGACCTTCCTCATTCCTTCATTTGGCGTAATTGGCGCATCGATAGCCTATGCCTGCGGGGTGGCTTCGCAAAACCTGCTGGGTGTCTATCAGGTAAACAAGCACCTGGGATTTAATACCCTGTGCTTCTGGAGAAGTTAGTTAACCGTCAGGCAAGATGCCTGTCTGCTAATACACGCTCTCTTTCTTAACGATAACGATGTCATAGCTTGATCGGTGATATTGGCCTTACTAGTCTTTCTGCTTTTCATCTCAAATTAAAATGCGACGAACTGCTTTGTTTGTGATTGACAACGATGTCGGTGAGGGTTATTTTGCACTCAATTTCTACATTTTGTTAACAAAGCTAACAAAAGGTTGTTGGGTTACACAAGCCGTGCAGCGCAGCGAGTTTTCAATAAACACAGAGTTGAATATGTCAAAAAATACATACGATGCCATTGTCGTTGGTTCAGGGATTAGCGGCGGCTGGGCGGCAAAAGAGCTGACCGAAAAAGGGCTGAAGGTACTGATGCTTGAGCGCGGCGAAAATGTCGAGCACATCAAAGACTACACGAACATGAATAAAAACCTGTGGGATTATCCACACCATGGTCGTCCAAGTCTGGAAGCACTGGCCACTGAACCGAATATGGCGCGTGGCAAAGGCTACCCGTTTAACGAGCCCACTATGGGCGCCTGGGCAAGTGCGACAACGGCACCGTATGTTGAGAAAGAACCTTTTCAGTGGTTTCGTGCCTATCAGGTGGGGGGCCGTTCGTTGTTGTGGGGGCGTCAGTCATACCGGTTAAATCCGGCAGACTTCGAAGCTAACGGCAAAGAGGGCATTGCGGTAGATTGGCCGATCCGTTATGAAGACGTTGCACCCTGGTACTCCTATGTAGAAAAGTTTGCTGGTATCTCCGGTAATCGCGATGGTCTGGACGTGTTACCTGATGGTGAGTTCCTGCCCGCTTTTGCGTTTAACGCGGTGGAGAAGGATCTGCAGGCACGCCTGAAAAAGCAATACAAAGGGGCGCGACACATCATTATGGGCCGCACGGCACATATTACTGAATCACGTCCTGAACAAGGGCGTGTAAAATGCCAGCACCGTGATAAATGCTGGACCGGCTGTCCGTTTGGCGGCTACTTCAGTACACAGTCTGCTACGCTGCCAGCCGCACTCAAAACCGGTAATTTGACCTTGCGACCACTGTCTATTGTTAAAGAGCTGATTTACGACAAAGACAAAAAGCGCGTAACCGGTGTTGAAATTATTGATTCTGAAACTGGCTTAACCGAAGTGTTTCACAGCAAAATTGTCTTCCTGAATGCGTCTGCGCTGAACTCAGCCTGGTTGCTGATGAATTCTGCGCGCGATGTGTGGGACAACGGTCTGGGCTCCAGTTCTGGCGAGTTGGGGCATAACGTCATGGATCACCATTACATGCTGGGTGGCGTGGCCGAA
>NZ_JBLBUE010000169.1:0-7309 GCF_047290655.1 Alteromonas sp. AMM-1
AGAATGGTTTTCATGGTGTCCCAGTAATTTACATCCTCATAGTCCAGCAGCGCTAAAGGTGCACCAGTAACAATTAACCCGTCATAACGCTTGTCTGCAACGTCAT
Source organism: Alteromonas sp. AMM-1 (assembly GCF_047290655.1). Lineage (NCBI taxonomy): Bacteria > Pseudomonadati > Pseudomonadota > Gammaproteobacteria > Alteromonadales > Alteromonadaceae > Alteromonas > Alteromonas sp. AMM-1. The sequence continues at coordinate 107 of NZ_JBLBUE010000169.1, forward strand.
TAAAATCCAGGTAAAATGCATCCATGTGCGACTGCGGCGTATGTTTGGGCGCCATGTCATTAATGCGGATCAAATCTACATTGATTTGCAGTGGCGTATTGGATAACAGACGTAAAAGCTGCACCTCGGTAGCAATCTTATTTGGCATAAGATTGAGAATAGCCACCTCCATGGGTCGGATATCCTGACTCGCAGCACGCTGGCTATCCATGGTGAAAATGTTCTCACCTAATAACACGTTTTGTGCAGGTAAGTTTTCTGGGATCCTGATAGGCATAGTCACTCCGGGCGATTATCTAGTTGTGCTATTGTCGCTAAAGTTCTGGCAATGTCAACATCTTTACGTCTAGACGTCTAAATGTTTATACGGACGTAATTCTTTACATGGCACACCAAACGTTTCGTATCCGGAAGGAAAATCAAATTCCCCTGTCAGAATACAAACAACACTTTTACACCACTCGTATTTATATTATAGCTGGGCACCTTTATGCCCTTTTGAACCTGCGTGGCTATGTGAAGTAAATGGAAATATTAATATGCCGCCAATACCTCAAATCACTTCCTTGTCTCGTCGTCGTTTGCTACAGGGCAGCCTTGCCTGCCTGGCCTTACCAGGATGTACTGCTGTGAAAATGAATAGTCAGCCAATAAAACCAGCAACGCAATTCGTTGCGATTGACGCACCATTCGATATGCCAGCGATCGAAATTCCTGACTTTACTGACGTTGCTAATTTCAACATCCGGGATTTTGGTGCTGCTGAAAATAATCAATCAACCACACAAACAGCACTGCGAAACGCCATTGCCGCCGCCAACCAGGCTGGTGCAGGCAAAGTGATTATTCCGTCAGGTACCTGGCCATGTGGGCCGATTCATTTGCTCAGTAACGTGAATCTGCATCTGGAAGAAGGGGCGACCCTGTTATTCTCAGCAAATCCGACAGATTATTTACCGCCGGTACAAACAACCTGGGAAGGCATGGAATGTTTCAACTACTCGCCACTCGTTTATGCGTACAATTGCCACAACATTGCTATTACTGGTAAAGGCACACTACAGGCAAAACTGGATGTATGGCAAGCCTGGTACGCTCGGCCTAAAGCACACATGGATGCCCTGGCCAATTTGTATCACATGGCGTCTCAGGATGTGCCTGTAGAACATCGCCTGATGACTTACGCCGGGGCCAATCTGCGGCCACACTTTGTGCAATTCAATCGCTGCCAGCATATATTGGTAGAAGGCATACACATTCAGGACAGTCCGTTTTGGGTGCTGCACCCTTTTATGTGTAAAGACGTTGTGTTTCGCCACGTGAGTGTATCGGCACATGGGCACAATAACGACGGTGTTGATCCGGAGATGACACAAAACATGCTGATTGAACACTGCACATTCGATCAGGGTGATGACGCGATTGCAGTAAAAGCAGGCAGAAACCGCGACGCATGGCGACTGAATATGCCGTGCCGCAATATTGTGATGCGTCATTGCCGGATAAAGCGAGCCCATCAATTGCTCGCCATCGGTAGCGAGCTATCCGGCGGTGTCGAGAACATATGGGTACATGATTGCCATTTCGACGGCAGTGAAGTGTTCCAGTCTGACGCTCTCCCCTACAGCGGCACCGGGAATATCGTGTTTATAAAAACCAATGAGCGACGGGGCGGTTTTGTTCGCAACGTTATTGTGGAAAATGTAAAGGCCGATAGCATTGGTGGTGGCATTCTGGCAATAGACACCGATGTGTTATATCAATGGCGCCATCTTGTACCTACCTATGAACGCCGATTAACACCCATAGAGCATATTCACATTTCCAATGTGTCGGTGAATAACGCTGCTTTTATCAGTCAGATAAAAGGGCAAGCTGAGCTGCCGGTAGATGAGGTCTACTTACGTAACTTAACTGTAGAGTCAATTTCGGGAGAGGCTTACTCTCACGACCACGTGAAGCGCATTGAAATGAAGTAATACGGGTTTGTTAAGCGGGCTTGTGAATATTCATCAACAGTTGTAGCTCGGCTGCCGGCAGATCGCAACTGTGCATAACTTCATCAATGCTGGCACCGGCTTGCAACATCTCTGCAGCACGCTGATATAACCGGCTGTCTGGATCCTGCTCGCTTACCGTTTTAATTTGCTTTGCCAGTGCGCTTATTTCACTTTCCAACGTTGTAACCGAGCGGGCGACGGCCATACTGCGAGCCTGGCCTTCCTCAATGGTGTTATAGAAGTTTTGTTGCGCTTTGGTGAGTTGTTGGATTAACTTTTTATGCGCTTCGAGCTCGGCAGAAAGCAAGCGAATTTGTTTGCGCGTTAAAAGCCAGTTTAATACAAAGCCTCCTGTGGCCAGGAGGCAGGCAAACACTGCAATAAGAAGGGGTTTTGATACTTCCATGTAATAATCAGGCCGTTACAGGCTGCTTAATTCGTCCCATTCTTCATCGCTTAATAATTTATTCAGGTCAACCAGAATTAACAGTTCGCCGTCGCGGTTGCTTACACCCTGGATAAACTTGGCACTTTCTTCTGTACCCACATTTGGCGCACTGTCGATCTCAGACGATCTCAGATACACCACTTCAGCCACGCTATCAACCAGAATACCTACTACCTGTTCATCAGATTCAATGATCACGATACGGGTATTGTCAGTTACTTCTTCCGGCGGCAAACCAAAGCGGGCGCGGGTATCGATAACTGTTACTACATTACCACGCAAGTTAATAATACCTAATACGTAATCCGGTGCGCCTGGCACAGGGGCAATCTCGGTATAGCGCAGTACTTCCTGTACCTGCATAACATTGATGCCATAGGTTTCTTCACCCAAACGATAGGTAACCCACTGCAATACCTGATCATCTACGTTCGATGCGTTACTATTTCTGTCATCACTCATGTACTTGGCTCCAATTGACTATGGCACCTGGTCTTTACTGCCCAAGCCTTTATTCAGCATTGCAATTAACTCATCAACGTCAAGCAATGCACACATTTTATCTTTCACCATACCCGCTAACCAAGGACGCTTGCCTGCTGACGATTCACGCCATTTAACATCGGCCTTTGTTAACGATACGGTATTAACTAATTTTTCGCTGGCGAGCCCCCAGGAACTATCGCCTAACATAATAAGATATTGATAGTTTAGCTGATCTGCCAGTTTTTGATCGTATTTTTCTGGCATTACCCATTGCGCAGTATCAACTACGCTTAATTTTTCTTCTCTGTGCAGCATTACGCCCATAAACCATTTAGGCTTACCAAATAGCGGGCCAATCTTTGAAATCCGGTGAATGCCACCCAAAGTGATTAATGGCACCGCCAGCGTTAACCCTGCCACTTCAAAAAACAATGCCTGAAATTTATTATCTAACCGCTTTTCTAACGGCAATACCGGTGCGTTAGGCGGCCCTTCCGCCTTGTGCTGTGCGGCCACCTGCTCTTCTACTCTTTTAAGCAGACTTTCCTGAGGCTCGGAAACCTTTCCGAAAACCATTGCAGAAACCTTTCCGGACACATTGGCAACCACACGCTCGCGGGGCTTTTCCGCAATTCGATTATCGGTTGTTGGCATGTCAATGACGGGTGGGGCACTTATTGAAACATCCGGTACAACAACCGTAGCCTGTTCGAGCAATTTTGCCGTGCGCGCGGTGACTTCTGCTGGATCGTCAACATCCCGCAGCAAGCTGCTGAGGTACTCTTCCATTACCTCTTCTTTTGCAAACGGCGTATTCTTACTCATCGTTAGTCGTCACTGTCCAAAGTATTCAATAATTTCTGATACGCAAACACGCCCCGCGCTTTAGGGTAAGCAATTGAGGCCGGTGTCTGCATCTGGCTGGCATCCCTGAATCGGGTATCAACCGGAATCATGCCTTTCCAGGTTTGTTCCTTGTAATCTAACAGCAATTGTTTGTGTGCCGCTATCGCTGCATTAATGCGACGATCGAACATCGTTGGCACAATCAGCGTATCAAATTCACGCTCCAGCATCTTGCTCATAATGGTTAACGTGTGCATCATGCGGTCCAGTCCTTTTAGTGCCAGAAACTCGGTTTGAACCGGTACCACCACTTTTTGGCATGCAGCAAGGGCATTTACCATTAACACACCCAATACCGGTGGGCAGTCAATTAACACGTAATCAAATTGCGACTCAATTTGTTTCAGGGCCTTCTTTAATACCAGCCCCATACCCATTTGATTGCCCATGGAACGGTCCAACGTAGCCAACGCCATGGTGGACGGTAAAATAAACAGACTATCCAGCTTACTTGGACACAAACAATCTAAGACTTTATCGTCGCTCATGCCGGAAGGATTAGCAAAAATATCGTAAACTGAATGCAATAACTCTTCAGAATCAATGCCAAAGTAATAGCTTAACGAGGCATGGGGATCCATATCTACCAATAATACATTGTGCCCCTGCCTGGCAAGCAGTCCGCCCAATGTCACGGTTGTAGTTGTTTTCCCTACCCCGCCCTTTTGGTTGGCAATGGTCCAGATTTTCACTGCTACTCTCCCACCAGCGCTAATATCGGCTCACCGGTTACATCTCGGTGATTATGCAGCTACCTATATCATCTATACTAATATTCACTTCCGCCAGCTTATCCACGGTTACCGCTTGCGGCATACCGTAAACCACACTACTGGCTTGATCCTGTGCCCATATTTTGGCTCCTAACCCTTTAAGCGTTCGACACCCCTCACGGCCATCGGCACCCATGCCGGTTAAAATAACGGCTAACGTGTCGCCACCATAGACATTCGACAAACTATTAAAGGTAGTATCAACACTGGGTTTGTAGCCAATATCAGCGGCGTCTGATTCTGTGATCACAATTCTGGGTTGCCCAGACAACTTATCAACAGTCATCTGCTTTCCACCCGGAGCCAGGTAAGCCCAGCCATTTTGCACCACATCGCCGTGTTCCGCTTCTTTCACCCGAATCTGACAATGCTGATTCAGTCGCTCCGCAAACGCTTTGGTAAACGTACCTGGCATGTGTTGCACCAGGAATACCGGATAAGGAAATCCTTCGGGCAGAACACTAAGTACTTTTTGTAATGCAACCGGACCACCTGTTGAGGCGCCTATCGCCAGGCAACGATAACGTTTCCCGCTTCGACGAACCTGAGTCACTATCTGGGGTTCAACGGCTTCTGTGCGTCCAGCTAATAGCGAAGAACTTCTGACAAATGCTGTTTTAGGTGCATTACTGGGTAATGCCCTTGACGGGGCCGATGGCACGGGTACTGCAGTACGAGCGGTAATACCACCAGGCGATGTCAATGGACGTCGCTGGATAGATAACGGTGTACGCCTTGCCAGTAACCTGACTTTAGTTCTCAGAATAGTTGCTGCATCACTGCGATCTTTTGCGATTTCTTCAAATCGCTTGGGCAAAAAGTCAACGGCTCCCGCATCCAGCGCATCCAAAGTGGCTTTTGCCCCTTGATGAGTGAGGGAGGAAAACATAATTACGGGAACAGGACATTCATCCATAATCCGTCTCACCGCAGAAATGCCGTCCATAACCGGCATTTCCACGTCCATGGTGACGACATCCGGCCGCAGCGACTTGATCATATCAATTGCTTCGCGTCCGTTTTTGGCTTCGCCAACCACCTCAAGAGAACGGTCTTCATTCAGAATATCTTTAACCCGGCGGCGATAAAAACTCGAATCGTCGACCACCAGGACTTTGAAGGCCATTTAGCAATATTCCTCAGTTATTTTTTTAGTGCTTTTCGCGCATAGCGTTTTAACAGACTTGGAATATCCAGTATCAGTGCTATACCGCCATCAGAGGTTATTGTAGCGCCAGCCATGCCAGGCGTGCCTTGCAGTAACGCATCTAATGGCTTAATCACCACTTCTTCCTGGCCAATAAGTGCGTCAACAACAAAACCAACCTGTTGTGTACCAATTTGCACTACTACGACATGGCCTTTCTTGCGGTCGATGTTTTTGGGACCGCGGATTAACCATTCGCCGAGGAAGAATAATGGGATTGCTTTTGAGCGCACAATCATGGTTAGTTGACCATCAACAGTGTTGGTCTTCTTGATATCCATGTTAATTATTTCATTTACAGCACCCAGCGGCAGTGCAAATGTCTGTTTTCCAACCACAATCATCAGCGTAGGCAAAATAGCCAGAGTAAGCGGAACTTTGATTTCAAGGCGGGTACCCCTGCCAAGCTGAGAATCAATATTCACTGTACCGTTTAACTGATTAATCTTGGTTTTAACAACGTCCATGCCCACACCACGACCAGAGATATCGCTTATCTCTGTCTTGGTTGAGAAACCTGGAGCAAAAATCAGATTGAACGCTTCCACATCTGACATGCGGGCAGCGGCATCAACATCCAGTACACCGCGGGATATCGCAATTTCTTTCAGCTTTTCCGGATCCATGCCCTTGCCGTCATCTTCAATAACAAGCAGGATATGATCCCCTTCCTGAGAGGCAGAAAGCTTCACCGTACCCATTCGGGGTTTACCCGCTGCGGCACGGTCTTCAGGCATTTCAATACCGTGGTCAACTGAATTTCGAACCAAATGCACCAGCGGATCAGCCAGGGCTTCTACCAGGTTCTTATCCAGATCGGTCTCTTCACCTTCCAGTTCAAGCGTAATTTCTTTTTTCAGGCTTCTCGCCAAATCCCGCACAACGCGTGGGAATCGGCCAAATACCTTTTTGATAGGCTGCATACGGGTTTGCATTACTGCGCCCTGCAAGTCACCCGTTACTACATCCAGGTTTGCAATTGCCTTGGACATAGATTCATCGTTGATATTAATACCAAGACTAATTAACCGGTTACGAACCAATACCAATTCGCCTACCATATTCATAATCTGATCTAATCGGCGCGTATCAACACGAACTGTCGTTTCAGCTGGAGGCGGCGCAGCGGCAGCTTTCTTATCATCTTTCTTAGCGGGCGCAGGATCTGCGGCTGGTGCTGCTGCAGGTTTACTGGCAGCTGCGGGTTTTGCAGCGGCCGGTTTTTCCGTTGCTTTAGGCGTTGCCGCTGGCTTGCTATCGTTTTCTACTTTAACCCGTGGTTTTTCTGGCGCAGCAGGTTTTACCGGTGCTTCAGCTTTGGTTTCAGCTTTGGCTTCACCAGGGGCTTTGCCCTGACCATGTAGCTGATCAAGCAGCGCTTCA
>NZ_JBLBUE010000017.1:0-51234 GCF_047290655.1 Alteromonas sp. AMM-1
TGCCATACACCATGTCGTAGGCTACTGTGCAATTTTGAAATACCTGGGCAGGTACGTCTGGCAATGTCCCCTGCAGGCTTGCAGACGTAGAGTTAATTACAACATCGTATGTTGCTGCCAGAGACTCCAAGGTTACCGCAACAACGCGCGCGCTTTCACTGTTGCTTGCTATTTCCTGGGCTTTGCTTAACGTTCGGTTAAAAATATGCAGAGTATTCACACCAGCTTCTAACAGCGGTTGAACCACGCCTTTTGCTGCGCCACCAGCCCCAAGTAGAAGGATGTTAGCACCTTGAAGACTTGCTCCTTTTGCATTCAGATCAGTCACCAGGCCAATGCCATCGGTATTGAACGCCAGTAGCCTGCCGTTTTCATCACGCATCAGTGTATTGGCTGCCTTTGCTAATCTGGCTGCAGGATTACACTCATCTGCAAGTGCATAAGCCTGCTCTTTAAAAGGCAGAGTAACATTGCACCCTAGCCCACCTTCGTTCCAAAAATCAGTTAACGCCTGTTCAAACCCATCGATTGGTGCAAGTACCTTGGTATACTCCAGTTCAACACCACAGGATTTTGCAAACATACTATGTATAGTTGGTGATAAACTCTGTGCTATTGGATTTCCAAAAACGGCGTACTTTTTCATGGGACTGTTATCTAAATTAGGCATGGGTAAAAAATCGACTGCCAACTCTACTGATGTTACCACCCCCTATCAAGCGATTGGTGGTGAAAAAGTTGCGTATGCAATTGCTAACCGGTTCTACGATATTATGGAAACCGATCCCATTGCCGCAGATTTACTGGCGATTCATCCACAACCATTAGACCGGATCAGACAGGTATTTTGCCTTTACCTTACCATGTGGCTTGGCGGTCCTAACGATTATGAACAACAACGCGGGCATCCGCGTTTGCGCGCTCGCCACCTGCCGTTTACGGTTACACCCACGTTGAAAGTGCAATGGATGTACTGCATGAAGAAAGCCATGTACGAAAATGTGCCCAACATAGCGCTGGCAGACCAATTACTGGCTGCATTGGATCAGTTGGCCAATCACATGATTAACTCAGACGCATAAAAAAGCCCTTCCGAAGAAGGGCAACAGGCAGTGCAAAAACACAAGGTGAAACTGATATTTTGTTTAATTAAAATTTGTAGCCTAAAGAAACGGTGTAAACATAAGGGTCAACCTGGATGTCTTTAATTTCCCCTTTGGCTTCGCCCACTTTAAACGTTGCAGAAGTATCGATGTCTATCCAGCGTGCAGACGCATTAACATGCCACTTCTCATCAATCGCATAGTCAAAGCCTAACTGTGCAGACAAACCAAAAGAATTGTCTAAGGACAGATCGCTCAGGCCGGCTTCTTTATTGGCAGATGTGAACTGTTCATCAAAGAAAATAGTGTAATTTACGCCAACACCCGCGTATGGCTGAAACGCAGATGACGCATCGGCAAAATAGTAGTTAACGCTAACTGTTGGTGGCAAATGGGTTACTTCACCAACCTGATTACCTGTGCCAAGCGGATCAGCAACACCAAAATTTACATCGTGTGTGAACGGTGTAGCCGCTAATAGCTCAATATTGATATTGGGTGTAACAAAGTAAGCTACGTTCAAACCCAACTGCGTGTTGCTGTCTACTGTTACGTTAACGCCCAGATCAGCGCCACCAGCCAGAATATTTGAAGAAGAGTCATCAGGTGATACTGATGTTAGACCGGCGCGAACCAGAATGTCGCCAGTTTCATAGGCAAACGCAGCAGGTGCTGTAACTAATGCAGCCAGGATGATTGTGGCTAAGGTTGATTTTTTCATTGTACTTTCTCACTTGTTTTAACTTGATGAGGCGTACTTTACGCTTCCTCAAATTCAAAATGTTGATCTAAAACAAGTTTGAAAATACGTTTTACTATCAGTGATTTCGAGTTGATCTGTATCAACCCGAATCACGGATCAGGGTTGATTTTACCACTCGATTGGTTTCAACCAGTCCTGTAGTTTTGCTTCAGGCGAGCCGGCTGGCGCCTCGTAGCAATATTCCCATCTGGCTAAAGGTGGCATCGACATGAGGATGGATTCTGTGCGCCCACCCGTTTGTAAGCCAAACAACGTGCCGCGATCGAATACCAGGTTAAATTCTACATAACGCCCACGGCGATATAGCTGGAACTGTCGCTCGCGCTCGCCAAATGCCATCGCTTTGCGCTTTTCTACAATCGGCACATAGGCATCGAGATAACCATTGCCAACAGCCTGCATAAAGGCAAAGCATTTGTCGAATTCCCAGTGATTAACATCATCAAAAAACAAACCGCCAACGCCGCGTGTCTCATTGCGATGCTTCAGGAAAAAGTAATCGTCACACCACTTTTTATATTCCTGGTACACGTTGTCGCCGAAGGGCTTACAAATGTTTTTCGCTACCTGATGCCAGTGTTGAACATCTTCTTTAAATGGATAAAAAGGTGTGAGATCGAAACCGCCACCAAACCACCAGATTGGTTCTTCGCCAGGTTTATCTGCAATAAAGAAGCGCACATTGGCGTGTGATGTGGGTACATAAGGGTTATGCGGATGAATAACCAGTGATACCCCCATGGCCTGAAAACTTCGGCCCGCTAGCTCAGGACGTGATGCCGTTGCAGAAGCAGGCATTTGCGTACCAAACACATGCGAGAAATTTACCCCACCCTGCTCAATTACCGCACCATTGCGCATCACGCGGGAGCGGCCACCACCGCCTTCAGTACGTTCCCAGGCGTCCTCAATGAAATGCCCTTTGCCATCGGCCAGTTCAAGGGTATGACAAATATTATCTTGCAGCGCGAGGAGAAATTGCTTTACCGACGCAATGGCAGATTCGGTATTAATGGCTTCATTTTGCATTAGGCATTCCGGATAATAGCGCCGGTAAGGGCGTCTTTGATCATTGAGGGTTGTGCAGCACCGCCCACTTCAGACGGAACATAATGAACGCTATCGCCAAAATAGTCTCTGGCTTGTGCAATGGTTCGCGCAGGCTCTTCACCGCTTGGGTTTGCACTGGTCGAGACTATAGGGCTGTTTATTTTGTTACAGAGGGTCCTAACGCCTTCATGAGCAGAAACGCGTACCGCGATTTTATCGTGTTCACCAGTGATCCAGGCTGGTGCCGTTGCCGATTTTGGTAGCAACCAGGTTACTGGCCCAGGCCAGCAGGAAAAAATAGCAAAACGACGGTCCTGTGGAATCGCGTTATCGTTCACAAAAGGCAATAATTGCGAGTAATTGCTGGCTACCAGGATCATGCCCTTTTCTACCGGCCGCTGCTTAATTGCCAGCAATTTGCGTACGGCAGCTTCATTATTGGGGTCGCAACCGATACCCATAACGGCTTCCGTTGCATAAATCAGTAACTCACCCTGTTCAAACGCTGCGACATCAGGATCCACTGGAGCCGACACCTGACTCATACCACCACCTCTATTGTTCGCGTTGTAACTTAAACCCACACAGGGGCTGCGGGCACACCAACTGCCCCTTTTTTTCTACCATTATCGCCCAGCCACATTCCGGGCACTGCTCTGGTACGGGGGCGAAATTTACCACATATCGGCATTGAGGATAACGGTTACAGGCAAAAAACCGCTTTCCGTATTTGTTGGTGCGGTCAATTAAATGGCCTTCTTTGCACTTCGGACAATTCACCAGCGTATCCTGCTGGCTTTTGGTGCCTTCGATGTGATGACACTCGGGGAAATTGGTACAGCCAATAAACATGCCGTAACGGCCTTTTTTAATGGCCATATTCGAACCACACTCAGGGCAGTGACTGTCTTCGATAACTTTGAGTACCGTAGTTTGAGTGTCGTGCAGAGGCTTGGCGTAGTGGCATTCAGGATAGCCACTACAGCCTATAAACGGGCCCGTTTTGCTGTTTCGGATATGCAGATCTTTCCCGCAGTCCGGACACTGACCGTATTGATGCTCCAATGCATGCTCGTGTGCACTGAATAGCGAATGATCAATTTTCGACACTGTGTATCAACACTTAACCCTTATTCGGAATCAGTGCAGTATACCGTCATACTCTTCGAATAACAGATCTTCCATCTGCGCATAGGCATTTTCTTTGCCCGGCACATTAAACAGCACCATGAGGATCACCCATTTCAAATCTTCCAAACAGAATTCGGCAGAGTCGATTTCCATTACGCGGTCGATTACCATTTCACGGGTAGATGCATCAAGTACACCCACCTGCTCAAGGAATAACAAGAATCCCTGGCACTCGGTGTCTAAACGCATTTGCTCCTGATGGGTATAGATACGGCTTAAGCCACTGCTAATACCTTTACAGAAATAAGGGTTAATATCGGTTTCCTGTAGCGCAGCCAGCTTTTCAAGCCACGCCAGTGCTTTGTAGATTTCATCATGATGGAATCCCGCCCGAATGAGCTCGTCGGTGAGTTCATCCTGATCGACGCGAATTTCGGTCTCACTATGAACGAAGTTCTCGAACAGATACATGAGGATATCGAACATTATATTTTCCCCCTCAAGTTGATGTAACAACCAGACAGTTGCTACGGTAACCTCGCAACTTATGTTCACGGCATGGTCTGCTTAGCAAATAGACCAAAGCGTTGCGTTCGGCATTAACACTATTAAGCATAGTGCTTAATCTCAACTTATCGAAAAATCCTGTCGCTGCCAAGCATTCGGTGCGAAATATTTCATTTATTTGCTAACTGTTCTTATGCCCCGACGGATTTGCTGATTTAACCAACAGATACTGCCTGAAATGTGCTCAATAGCTGCGGCGGTAACCTCCGGGCACAGCAACTACCTTGCCCGCTATTTCGAATTCCAGCATATCAGCCATCACCTGTGCCACCGGCATCCCGGATCGGGTTGAAATATCGTCTACACTGGTAAATTCGGTATCAACATGGGCCAGCAATCCTTGTAGTTGTTCCCAAAGTAAGTTGCTTTGAGCAGGGTCAGCGTCTCTGGATTGCGCAACATCCATTCCAAGCTCAAACAGGATGTCAGGCACGCACGTGGTAAGTGTTGCGCCTTGTTGTATTAAGTAGTGCGGCCCCGAGGTTAACGGATGCTTTATATTGCCTGGTATAGCAAATACGTCTTTGCCCGCATCGGCAGCAAGATTAGCCGTGATCATTGAGCCACTCTTAATTTTTGCCTCTATCACCAGCACCGCTTCCGACATAGCAGCAATAATGCGGTTTCTGCGTGGGAAGTGATACGGTTTTGGTATAACCCAAGGGGCAAACTCACTCACCATGCATCCCCCACCCGCTAGCATCTGCTGCGCCAGCTTTACGTGGCTTTTGGGGTGCATTTGTTCCAGCCCGCCCCCCATAACCGCAATCGTATTACCACTGGTGCCGCATGCTCCCTTATGGGCCGCACCATCAATGCCCAGCGCCAGCCCGCTGGTTATAGTTAATCCCATCGCCCCCAATTCTGCCGCAAACTCCGTAGCAATAGATAAACCTTGCAAGGTAGCCCGCCGACTACCCACAATGGCAACTTGTCGTTGTGACAGCAATTGGGGATTACCCTCGCAGAACAATACCAGCGGTGGCGAGGTCAGCTCTTTTAATAACGCAGGATACAGGGGGTGATCGAAGTCGATAATGTAGCGATGTTGTGCATGAGCTTGCCAGGCCAAAGCCCTTTTAATGCTATCCCTTTGCAGATCAAAGGCGCTTGAATCTTCTTCTGTTAGTCCCGTCTCCAGTAACGCTGTATCAGATAAAGAGAATGCTTCAGTCAAACTCAATGAATGGTGGGCTAACCAGTTTTTCCAGAACGCAGGAGAACGCTTCTCGTACAGACTGAGTGACAGCCAACAATGTGCGGTGCTGGAGATATCTGCATTTGGCATAAAAGCTCCCAATGAATATTGGGAGCCTCGTACTCTTATGGTTGAGCGACGATATTCCCGGTTTTAACAACGTCGGCAGCACGAGTAATGATGCCGTAACTGGCATGGGTAAACGTGCTGAAAATAACTAACTCTCCTACTTTTAAAGCAGGTTGTTCAACGGTTGAGCCGTCGTCAAATACGCTGACGACCACTTTACTTTCGCTCAGGTATTTAGGCTCATCACCATCAATGATGGTTGGCCCCTGCTGGTAAATCCCCATCACAGTGCCGGGTTGAATGTCACTTTCGCCCAGATCAACAATCACCACGTCGTACTTGCCGAGTAACTGATGCTGGTGAAGATTGCCAACAATAAAGCCCCGCTGCTCTTCCGTGGCGGCTTGAAGCGTCATATCACCTGCTATTTTCGGCTCACCGTATAACAGTTTGTCACCGCGTTTGGCTTCTGAATTGGTGCCTTCGATTTTTACCAACCACTCGCCGGCGGCGCGATCCTCCACCATTGTGGCATTGGCAATGTGGTGTACCTGTACCCCAAGCGTATTGCCGTCGAGGTCTTCGATCTTAGATTGTTTGCGAATAACGCGATACTGATCTCTGGCACGGCCGCTGCGTCGGCTCATCACCAAGTCATCATCAACAAAACGCATAGAAGCGTTCTTATCACCCAACAAATGGGGCAGAATTTTGTACTTTCCGGGATCCAGAATTTCATGATGCTGAATGTAGGGTTCGATTACCGACCACGGTAATAAACTGATTGGTGACGGTTTTGTTGTGCGCTCAACATCAGGCGATAGCGTAATACGAGGTTTATCTCTTACCACCTCCATTACTGGCTCGCCATCTACGTAACGCAATACCAGCACATCACCCGGGTAAATGAGATGTGGATTCATAATTTGCGTATTGTTGCGCCACAAATCCGGCCATAGCCAGGGTTTGTCTAAAAACAACCGGGCGATATCCCACAACGTATCGTTTTTCTTCACGGTGTACGTTGTTGGTGCGTCGTCTTTAATATCCAACGCAAGCGCTGCACAGTTAACACACCACAGCAAACCTGCGGTAATTATTGCGACCAGCGTTTTCGATTTATTTACCATTGTTCATCCTCGCCCTGCTTCGGGTGGCTGCACTACCTTGTATTATTAGATCATAATCCCCAATTATTCAGTAGTGTAATGATTATATACTGCATGAAAACCTGCTTTAGGCTAGAATAAAGGCAGTTAGCACCCTGTAAATAGTCCTATCGGACGGTGCGTATATTTCTTAATACAGAATAGAGTGTAAATAGCAACAGATGGCAATTTTAGACGTTTTACAATTCCCCGACGAGAGACTTCGCACCGTGGCTAAGCCGATTGCTGAGGTCAATTCTGAAGTTAAACAGTTAATCGCAGACATGTTCGACACCATGCGCGACGAAAAGGGCATTGGCTTGGCAGCAACACAGGTTGACCGTCACGTACGTTTGGTTGTTATGGATGTGTCGGAAGAACAGAATGAACCACGGGTATTTATCAACCCAGAGATTATTGCCAAAGAAGGCTCTACTATCAGTGAAGAAGGCTGTTTGTCGGTACCGGGAAACTACGCTAAGGTAGATCGCGCAGAAAAAGTGACGGTAAAAGCACTCGATGGCGAAGGTAATGAATTTAAATTAGAAGCTGAAGGCTTGCTGGCGATTTGTATTCAACACGAACTAGACCACTTACAAGGAAAGTTGTTTGTCGATTATCTGTCGCCGCTCAAGCGCCAGCGTATTCGTAAAAAGCTGGAAAAAGACGCGCGTATGGCCACTAAGGCCTGAGCGCAACAATGATGACTACACCACTTCGAATTATTTTTGCAGGTACACCTGAGTTCGCTGCCGATCATTTGGCTGCTTTGATAGCCAGCCACCACAACGTGATTGCCGTTTACACGCAACCCGATCGGCCTGCCGGGCGTGGGAAAAAGCTCATGCCCAGCGCCACCAAGCAGCTGGCGCTGCAGCACGATATTCCCGTATATCAACCTGAAAGCCTGAAAAGTGCGGATGCACAGCAGCAACTCGCCGACCTGGATGCCGATATTATGGTAGTGGTGGCATACGGGTTACTGCTACCCAAAGCCGTACTGGATACACCGAAACTGGGCTGTATTAACGTTCACGGTTCTATTCTGCCCCGTTGGCGCGGTGCAGCGCCTATTCAGCGAAGCATATGGGCTGGCGATAAAGAGACGGGCGTGACTATTATGCAGATGGATGTTGGCCTGGATACGGGCAATATGCTGCACATTGAAACCCTGCCAATAGAAGCCGATGATACCAGTGCCAGTCTTTACACTAAACTTGCCGGTGTTGGCCCTAAAGCACTGGTTTACACCTTGAACAACATTACTGGGTTGTCTGCCACCGTGCAGGATGACGCACTGGCGACCTATGCCAAAAAGTTATCCAAAGAAGAAGCCTTTATGGACTGGCAACAAAGTGCTGCGCAGTTAGCCCGCAACATTCGAGCGTTCAATCCCTGGCCTGTATGCTGGACCATGCTTGGCGACAAGCAAATCAAGATTTGGCAGGGCCATGTTTCTCAGGACAACACCAACAAGGCTGTACCTGGTACTCTGTTGCGTGCAGACAAACAAGGAATAGTGATTGCCACCAGCGAGGGGGCGCTTTGCCTCACGCAAATTCAAATCCCCGGCAAAAAGCCTATGGCCGTTCAGGACGTATTAAATGGACGTCAGGACTGGTTTGAAGTTGGCTCTGTTTTGCCAAGCCAGCCCGAGTAATAAAGATGAAATTACCTCCATACACCAACCTCAGAGCCGATACCGCCTGGGTGATTTACAGTGTGCTCGAGCTGGGAAAGTCATCCCGTGAATGTCTGGCAAAAGCTCAGGCCAGACACAACAAACAAGACAGCGCCTGGTTGCAAGAGATGGCTATGGGCGTATTTCGTCATGTACCACAGTTGCAGATATGGCTTCGCCAACTCCTCGACCAGCCACTCAAAGGCAATAAAAAGATCCTGGAGCATTTGTTATTGCTGGGTTTTTATCAACAGGCATATAGTCGCGTATCCGATCACGCAGCAGTGTCGGCTACGGTAGATGCAGCAGATGTGCTGGGCGGGATGCGACTTAAAGGCTTAATAAACGCCGTACTGCGGAATTTTCAGCGTCAGCAATTAGCTTCACAAACCAGTAGCGACCCTATTGTGGCATCGGGGTTACCCAAGTGGATGTACAAGCGCATCGCGGCAGCTTATCCGGAACAACTGGTTAATATTATTGATGCTATGAATCAACCCGCGCCCGTTTGGCTGCGGGTTAACACCCGTCAGTGTAGCCACCAGAAGTACTGTAAAGCACTTACTGAAGCGGGTATCAATTTTGAATTAAGTGACCTGCATCCGGATGCGGTCATTCTGCTTGATCGCCTGCCAATTACCACGCTACCAGGTTTCCCGCAGGGCTGGTTTAGCGTACAGGACGGCGCAGCCCAATTAGCCGCGCCCTTATTGTCACCTCAGCCTGGTGAACGGGTACTCGACTGCTGTGCCGCCCCGGGTGGAAAAACCGCGCATGTATTAGAAAAGCAGCCTGAACTGGCTGCCTGTGTCGCGCTTGACTCCGAGGCGTCGCGCCTGGAACGTTTGACTGAGAATTTGAACCGATTGCAGTTAGAAGCTGAAGTGATTTGTGCCGACGCAAGCACCCCTGACAGCTGGTGGGATGGCAATCAGTTTGACCGCATTTTGCTGGATGCCCCCTGCTCAGCAACCGGCGTGATCAGACGCCATTCCGATATTCGCTGGTTGCGAAAGCCCGCCGATATTGAGGCGCTGCAATCGTTACAACAACGCATACTTGATGCACTTTGGCCTACATTGAAACCGGGCGGCACATTGCTTTATGCAACCTGTTCTATTCTTCCCGAAGAAAATACCCTGCAAATAAAGCAATTTTTGGCTCGTCAGCAGGACGCCACGTTACAACCGATGACGGATAGTGAATCAAATGACAAACCCGGCAGACAAATTTTGCCTGGCGAACAACAAATGGATGGTTTCTATTATGCGAGGCTGCTAAAGTCCGTATAACCAAGCATATAACAGCCTTTTAATAACGACGATGAAGATAATCATCCTTGGCGCCGGACAGGTAGGTGGTACCCTTGCCGAAAACCTGGTTGGCGAGAAAAATGAGATCACGGTAATCGACTCCGACCCTGTCATTTTGCGTGCATTGCAGGACAGGTTGGATTTACAGGTGGTTGCCGGGGTAGGCTCTCATCCCGATATTTTGAAAAAGGCAGGCGCCGAAGACGCTGACATGCTGATAGCCGTCACCAACAGTGACGAGAGCAACATGTTAGCGTGCCAGGTAGCGTACAGTTTGTTTAAAACGCCCACTAAAATCGCCCGCGTTCGCTCTGAACAATACATCATTTACCAGGAACAACTCTATAAACAACAGGATATTCCTGTTGACCATATAATTGCTCCCGAACAGTTGGTTACCCAGTCAATTAAGCGGCTGATCGATTACCCTGGTGCGCTTCAGGTAGTGGAGTTTGCCGATGGCAAAGCCAGCCTTGTTGCTGTAAAAGCGTATTATGGTGGTTTGCTGGTGGGCCATGCGCTTTCTGCTCTGAAAGAACACATGCCTAACGTTGAAACGCGAGTTGCTGCCATTTACCGTCGTGGCCGCCCTATCCGACCATTGGGCACCACAGTAATAGAAGCTGATGACGAGGTATTCTTTATAGCCGCAACCAAGCACATTCGCGCGGTAATGAGCGAGCTACAAAAACTCGAGTCCAGTTACAAGCGCATAATGATTGCGGGTGGTGGTTTAATTGGCGCAGGGCTAGCAAAACGGCTGGAGCACAATCACAACGTTAAGCTCATAGAGTACAGCCACGAGCGCGCTCAATACCTGTCTGCTCACCTGGATAAGACCATCGTATTTTGCGGTGACGCGTCAGATTCAGAGTTACTCAGCGAAGAAGGGGTTGATCAGGTTGACGCGTTTATCGCGGTAACCAACGACGATGAAGCGAATATCATGTCTGCTATGCTGGCCAAGCGTATGGGTGCACAAAAGGCCATGGTGCTGATTCAACGCAGTGCATATGTTGATTTGGTCCAGGGCGGCGAAATAGACATTGCGTTCTCACCTCAGCAAGCCACTATCTCGGCACTGCTTACCCATATCCGCCGGGGCGATATAGTTAATGTGTACTCACTTCGCCGTGGGGCCGCAGAAGCCATAGAGGCGATTGCTCACGGAGATCAAAACACCTCGAAAGTGGTGGGCAGGCAAATTGGCGATATTAAGCTGCCACCCGGCACAACCATTGGCGCTGTAGTGCGAGAGGATCAGGTGATCATTGCGCACAGCGACACAGTAATTGAAGCGAACGATCACGTGATCCTGTTTTTGGTAGATAAGAAATACATCAGTGACGTAGAGAAGCTATTCCAACCCAGCGCGTTTTTCTTCGGCTAACGTTGTCGGTTAACATTGTAATTTGGTTAACCGTTATTACCCGATATCATCGCAGGTTACTCTGCCACTTACCTGAATGATATGTGCAGATGTGTGCTATCTGACAGGGCTAGCCCCGCCAGAATGTGGGAGAAAACAGTACCAGCAGTGAGAAGATCTCCAGCCGCCCAAACAGCATAGCGATAACCAGTAACCACTTTCCGCCATCACTCACATCGGCAAAAGTACCCGCAACCGAACCCAAGCCAGGACCCAGGTTGTTCAGCGTTGCTGCTGTGGCAGTAAACGCGCTGATGTTATCGAGTCCGGTGGCAATCAGGCCAATCATGATCACCACAAACACAATGGCATAGGCAGAAAAGAAGCCCCATACCGCTTCTACTACACGGTCAGGCATAGCGCGCTCACCCAGTTTTACTGAGTAAACCGCTTTAGGGTGAATAAGCCGGTCTATTTCCCGCTTTCCCTGTAAAAACAGTAAATAAATGCGAATCACTTTTAACCCGCCGCCGGTAGACCCGGCACAGCCACCAATAAAGCTGGAAAAAATTAGCAAAATAGGCAGGAACGACGGCCAGTTAGCAAAGTCGGTTGTGGCAAAACCAGCAGTCGTACTTATAGAAACGGCTTGTATAACTGCCTGATCCAGTGCCTCTTCCGCAGTACTAAACTGATTGTGCATTACCAATACTATAAAGCACACGGTAATTAAGGCTGCCTGAATAAACAAAAATGCTTTTAATTCAGGATCCTGCCAATAGCCTTTCAGGTTTCGACCACTGGCGGCCGCATAGTGAAGCGAAAAGTTGAGCGCTGCTATCAGTAAGAAAACCGCACAAATTGCATTTACCATGGGACTGTCGAAGTATCCCAGGCTGGCATCATGGGTAGAAAATCCGCCAATGGCGATAGTTGAAAACGAATGACAAATAGCATCGAACCAGTTCATACCAGCCAGCCAGTACGCTACGGTACAGGCAATGGTAAGAGACAAGTAGATGTACCATAAGTGTTTTGCGGTATCGGCAATGCGCGGTGTCATTTTGGAATCTTTTACCGGTCCGGGTGTTTCTGCCCGGTATAGCTGCATGCCCCCTACGCCTAAGATTGGAAGAATGGCGACGGCCAGTACGATGATCCCCATACCACCCAGCCATTGTAGCTGCTGACGGTAAAACTGCACCGAGTGCGGCAAAAAGTCGATGCCCTCAATCACCGTGGCCCCGGTAGTAGTGAGGCCAGAAAAGGACTCGAAAAACGCGTCGGTTACACTCATCGACGGCTGTTCTAACAGGATAAACGGGATCGCACCAAAACTGGCCAGTACCGACCAGAACAACACAACGATCAAAAAGCCTTCTTTGGCTCTGAGGTCT
This sequence comes from Alteromonas sp. AMM-1, assembly GCF_047290655.1. Taxonomy (NCBI): domain Bacteria; kingdom Pseudomonadati; phylum Pseudomonadota; class Gammaproteobacteria; order Alteromonadales; family Alteromonadaceae; genus Alteromonas; species Alteromonas sp. AMM-1. The sequence continues at coordinate 12,790 of NZ_JBLBUE010000017.1, forward strand.
TTTCTGTGTGCTCTGTTTGGATACCAGAAGGCACATCCGGTAAGAATACACAGGATAAACGCCAGGAAAAAAGGCAAACCACTACCGTCCTGATAGACCAGTGACACGATGGCAGGTGGGATCATGGTCACAGAAAACAGGGCAACTAACAGCCCCAGGATCCGAATGATAGCGCGGTAGTGCATTATTATCGCTTTTACAGAGTGGTTTATGATTGCTGCCTACACTATATAGCGAAAGCAACAATCAACCAAATTTTGCTACTTCAACGCCAATACAGACTGCACCATTTTGTCGAGCCCTATACTGACTTCCAGTATATTCTGACCCAGCATATAGGCAGGTGTTGTAACCAGTTTCGCTTCCTGATCAATAATGACACTGTCTACCGCGCAGTTCTGATGTTTAGCGCCAAAGGTTTCCAGGGCAGTAGCAGTGCCAGCGTCATTTCCAATGGTCAGGTTGGTGTCATTGCCATATACCTTTGCCGCTAACGCTGGTGCGATACAGGCATAGGCGGCGGGTTTACCGGCTTTCGCAAAGCCCTTACACACCGTCAACACTTCGCTGTTAAACGCACAGTCCGGCCCGTCTATGGCAAACGTACAGAGATTTTTCGCAGCCCCAAAGCCACCGGGTAACACCAGTAAATCGAAGTCATCAACGTTGCACTCCGAAACGGGTTTAATATTGCCTCGTACAATGCGCGCTGCTTCTGTTAACACGTTGCGTGATTCGCCTTCCACTACTTCACCGGTTAAATGGTTTACAACGTGAAGCTGCTCCATATCGGGTGCAAAGCACTGATAGCTGGCGCCATGTTTCTCCAGACTCAGGAGTGTTAACACTGCTTCGTGAATCTCTGCACCATCGAATACGCCACATCCACTTAAAATCACCGCTGCCTTTTTCATCTACTCGTCTCCAGACCAGGCATTCACTGCCTTATGCTATTTACTTTTATAGATCTCTATTAACTAATAAAAATTTTATCAACCAATACTAGGAATTCTGCTTGAGTATGCTAGATTAGTCGGTGCCCTGCACATTGAGCATTTCTTGTACAGGCATGTTATCCACAATGATATATGGAAATAACAAAGCAGGGTAGCTTCCTATCTCCTTTTTATTTTTCCTTATTTTTCAATTAACTCTGCCATTTTCGCGCGTGGAGTTGCGATCGTGTTTTGCGATCTGAGATCACATTAGATCACAAAGTTATCCACAACCGGATCCAGACACACCCTAGCGCATTAGCCTGCTCTGTGGCATGCTTCCGTTCATTGCATAAATGAGAAGAAAATTGCCATGTCATCGTCTGAAAAACCACCATTTATTCTGGTAGATGGTTCATCCTATTTGTTTCGCGCCTTCCACGGTCTGCCTCCCCTAACCAATTCAAAAGGTCAGGATACCGGTGCCATTTATGGCGTGATCAATATGCTTAAGAGCCTGATCAAGCAATACCAGCCAACGCATATTGGTGTAGTGTTTGACGCCAAAGGTAAAACTTTCCGCGATGACATTTACCCGGAATACAAAGCAAATCGCCCGCCTATGCCGGAAGAACTGCGATCGCAAATCGAACCGCTGCACGCGATCATTCGCGCCATGGGATTACCCATTATTATTGAGGAAGGCGTAGAGGCCGATGATGTTATTGGTACCCTCGCCCGTCAGGCATCAGAGCAAGGTATTGATACCCTGATCAGCACTGGTGACAAAGACATGGCTCAGTTGGTTAACCAGCACGTTACCTTGATCAATACCATGACTAACCAGCTTATGGATGTTGAAGGCGTAAAGGAAAAGTTCGGTATTCCACCTGAACTGATAATTGATTTTCTGGCATTAAAGGGCGACAAGGTAGATAACATTCCAGGTGTACCCGGTGTAGGCGATAAAAGTGCACAGGGCCTGTTAAATGGCATTGGCGGTATTGACGCTATTTACCAAAACCTAGACAGCATCGCCGGGTTGTCTTTTCGCGGCGCGAAAACGCTCGGTCAGAAAATGGCAGAATACGAAGAGCAGGCCCGACTATCTTATAAGCTGGCCACAATCGACGTAAACCTTAACCTCGACTACTCCCCAACTTCTCTTGTGCCTGTGCCAAGTGACAATGAGGCACTGGCTACACTGTTTAGCGAATATGAATTCAAGCGCTGGTACACTGAAGTGACGTCTGGTCAGGTGGCCAGCACGCTTGCATCAGCGGGTAATCAAGCTGAAGAATCTGAGGTTCAGCAGGAAGAAATCGCGCCACCAAGCAGTGACACCATCGACACCAACTATACCACCGTGCTGGATGAAGCCACTTTTGAGCAATGGCTAACCACGCTTCAAAACGCATCGTTAGTGGCGTTTGATACCGAAACAACCAGTCTGGATTATATGGAAGCAGAGCTGGTGGGCGTGTCATTTTCGGTTGAGCCTGGTGTAGCAGCGTATGTTCCGGTTGCACACGATTATCCTGGTGCACCCGATCAACTGGATCGCAACTGGGTACTGGATAAACTGAAGCCCTGGCTGGAAAGCACCGATCACAAAAAGGTGGGGCAGCATTTAAAGTACGACAAAAACGTGCTGGCAAATTATGGGATCACGCTTCGCGGCATCGCATTTGACACTATGCTGGAATCCTATGTATTAAACAGCACAGCAACCCGCCATGACATGGATTCCCTTGCCCAAAATTATCTGGGTGTTCGCACGGTCCACTTCGAGGACATCGCAGGCAAAGGGGCTAAACAACTTACGTTTAATCAGATTGATCTGGACAAAGCCGCCTATTATGCGGCCGAGGACGCCGATATTACATTGCGCTTACATCAGGTGTTGTGGCCTAAACTACAAGCGGAACAGTCCCTCACTGGTATTCTCAGTGACATTGAAGTGCCGCTAGCGTCTGTATTGGCCCGAATGGAGCAATACGGAGTACTTATCGATTCTCAGCAGTTGTTACAGCAAAGCCAACAATTAGCGATCCGTATTGTTGAATTAGAAAAGTCGGTACACGACATGGCTGGCGAGGTGTTCAATTTAAGTTCAACCAAGCAACTTCAACAGATTTTGTTTGAAAAGCTGGAGTTACCAGCCATTAAGAAAACGCCCAAAGGCGCCCCTTCTACGTCTGAGGAAGTATTACAGGAACTTGCGCTGGATTATCCGTTACCGAAACTAATCATGGAGTATCGTGGATTAACCAAATTAAAGAGTACCTATACCGATAAACTACCCAAAATGACCAATCACCGTACGGGTCGGGTACATACGTCATATCATCAGGCCGTTGCAGCGACTGGCAGATTGTCATCTACTGATCCGAATCTGCAAAACATCCCTATTCGCACAGAGGAAGGTCGGCGGGTTCGCAAAGCGTTTATTGCACGTAAAGGCTATCAGATTGTGGCGGCGGATTACTCTCAAATTGAATTGCGCATTATGGCCCATTTGTCTGGCGACAAAGGCTTGCTGGATGCCTTTGCGCACGGCAAGGATATTCACCGGGCCACCGCGGCTGAAGTGTTCAACGTGCCAGAATCAGAAGTGACTGACAATCAGCGCCGCAGTGCCAAAGCCATTAACTTTGGTTTGATTTACGGTATGTCGGCGTTTGGACTTGCCAGGCAGTTAAATGTGAGTCGTCAGGAAGCACAGGAATATATGAACCTGTACTTTACCCGTTACCCTGGTGTGCTGTCGTATATGGATACTACCCGGGAATTTGCCAAGGAACACGGATACGTAGAAACCGTATTTGGTCGCAGGCTTTACCTGCCAGACATTAAGGCTAGTAATGGCGCTCGTCGCAAAGGTGCTGAGCGTGCAGCGATTAATGCGCCTATGCAGGGAACAGCAGCCGACATTATAAAAATGGCAATGCTGCAGGTAGACGATTGGATTCAACAGAGCAACAGCGATGATGTCATCATGATCATGCAGGTTCACGATGAATTAGTGTTTGAAATTAAACACGAAAACATTGATGAGAATATTGCCAAGATCACAGCCTTAATGGAGCAGGCGGCTGCTCTCGCCGTGCCGCTGAAAGTAGAAGCAGGCAAAGGTGAAAACTGGGAAGAAGCCCACTAAAATTGGTAAATATATTACGGAAAAGCGCTTTCCATTTGTTAAAATTTGTTTAAATTCTGCCTTATTCGGTAATTTTATTACACTTTTGACTTGCATTTTCTTCAGTCTTCGGTACTCTTAGCTATGTAGGGTACAGAGGTGAGAAATCGTTTTTCAAACCTTTGATTTAAGCTCCAGCCATTGCTGGGGCTTTTTTTTTGCCTGAAATTAGTCTGAATACTGAGATCGGCAGGTAATGGTAGTGAAGAGTGGGTACGCTCAGTTACGAGAAATGACTGGAAAGATAGAGGCGTAAACAACGGAATTTATCGTGAATATTCGTTGTTTAAAAGGCTTTAATTCCTCGAACCGACATGCATTTTCAAAATAAATTCAAGTACAACCAATTGTTTTAATTGAAGTTTTAAAAAAGTTTAAAAAAAGATACAAATAATCTGAACTTTCAGTTGAATTACGTACTCTTATTATCGGTTTTTTTATGTGTTTTCTCTCAGTCCTTAAACCCCATTCAGTGAATGGGGTTTTTTTTTGGAATCCTGTAATAGGAAGCATGCCAGCCACAACAAAGAGGTGGGATATGCCTCATTAATGCATGATGCGATTACGCAGGTTCGGATTCGTCGCCCTTGTGTCTTTCCAGCCAGGTATCCAGAATCGATTCCAGCTCAGGCACCCCTTGTCTGCTCAGTGCAGAGAAAGTGTGTACGGTTACATCCCCCATAAATGCTAATACGGCTTCACGGGCCATTAACAGTTGTTCCTTGCGTTTACCGGATTTCAATTTATCTGCTTTCGTAAGCAAGGCCAGTACGGGTAATCCGGCATCAACCGCCCATTGAATCAAGTCCTGATCGAGATCTTTGAACGGATGTCGTATGTCCATTAATACCACTAACCCTTTCAGGCTTTTGCGCTTTTGCAAATACTCACCCAAAGACCGTTGCCATTTTACCTTCATGGCCAAAGGCACTTTGGCATACCCGTAACCGGGTAAGTCCACTAACCGGCGATCAGGTTCCAGTTCAAATACGTTGATTAGCTGGGTACGACCCGGTGTTTTACTGGTCCGTGCCAGATTTTTCTGACGGGTAAGGGTATTCAAGGCGCTGGACTTCCCCGCATTAGACCGCCCTGCAAAGGCGACTTCAATGCCGGTATCGTCTTTCAGATGCGAAATATCCGGTGCGCTGGTAAAAAATGTTGCTTTGCTGTAATAACTCATCGCGTTACTCAAAAGTCAGTTCATCTGCTACATTGGTCTTAGTTCAATAATAAACCGATGTAATTCCATAGTTTTAGCATGGAATAGGTTTTTCTGACGCGTTAAATGTGTAAAATACGCATGATATCACGTATATCAAGATGACCGTCGGATCCTTGTAAGAGAATTATTATGAAAAAACTGTGTTTGTTGGTTTGTTTAACCCTTGGGCTTACCGCTGCTGTACAGGCAGAAGGCACGCCTGAGGCTGGTAAAGCGAAATCAGCTGTCTGTGCTGCCTGTCACGGACCTGATGGAAACAGCATGATCGAACTCAATCCTAAGATTGCCGGACAACACGAAAATTATCTTGTTAAGCAGTTAACTGAATTCCGCCTGGCATCTGCTACTGGTGGTGCAGAAGGCCGTAACAACGCGGTAATGAACGGCATGGCTGCAGCACTGAGTGATCAGGATATTGCTGATTTAGCTGCATACTTTTCCAGCCAGGAAGCTCAACCAGGTGCCACACCGGAAAACTTTGTTGAACCAGGTCAGGCTTTATACCGTGGTGGCGATGCCTCTCGTGGTGTAACTGCATGTATCGCTTGTCACGGCCCACAAGGCAATGGCATGCAGTTAGCTGGTTTCCCTGATATCAGTGGTCAACATGCTTCATACACCGCAGCGCAGCTGAAAGCCTTCCGCGCTGGAGAGCGTCACAACGACATGAACGGTATGATGCGCGACATCGCGTCTAAGCTTACTGACGAAGACATCGAAATTCTGTCTAACTACGTTGCAGGTTTACACTAAGTTATTGATTAACGGCGAATGTTAATTTTTTGTAACACTCGCTGTTGTAATCTTATACAGATGGTGTATCCTAGTTGGCGTCGTGAAACCTGTTGTGAAACAGTCCGACTCTAATAACAACAATATTTATACAGGATGATCTATAAAGCGTCAGGAAGACCCAGAACAACAATTTGCTCTGTTAAAAAGAACAATAAGGGGAGCACTGCAGGACGCCAGCCGCACAGAGAAGTGCACTAACGGGAGAGGTGTCATCTGACACTCATTTATGAAGGTGATGGTGTGATACCATCGCCTTTTTTATTGGCTGTTGAATATGAAACTATCCTGCCCGCTGTGTAAAAGTCATCATATCTTTGCATTCCATGCCGACAAACAACGGAATTACCACCGCTGTAAATCTTGTGCGTTAGTCTTTGTTGATCCACAACAGTTACCGGATAGCACTCAGGAACGCCGCGAGTACGAACTACACGAAAACTCACTTCAGGATAACGGCTATCTGGCTTACCTTGCCAGATTGTACGATTGCCTGGCCCCCCACTTGCGCAACAATATGACCATGCTGGATTATGGCTCGGGTCCCTGCCCGGCACTTGCGCACATTTTTGCAGAGGCAGGCTATGCTATGGATTGTTATGACCCCTTCTTTGGCCCCATGGAAATTGCAAAAAGCCAGTATGATGTGATCACCGCAACGGAAACTATAGAGCACTTTCACGCGCCCATTAAGGAGTGGACACACTGGATGACATTGTTAAAACCTGGCGGATGGCTGGGGATCATGACTAAACGCGTGTTAGATCAGCCACGGTTTGCCAATTGGCATTACAAAAATGACCCTACGCATGTGAGCTTTTTCTCAGAGGACACTTTCAATTGGCTGGCAGCGCAATATCAGTTAAATGTCATTTTTCCGGCCAACGATATTGTATTGATGCAGAAGCCTGGCTGATTACAGGGTATAATGAAATAATTCACGCTTAATAACGAGTGTTCGGTAAATGACAAAGAAAAGAAAATCGCGCAAAGTAGGCTTAATCGGCGTTCGAAAGGATCCTGATTACGTACATGAAAAATCCTCTGGCCGCGTAAAGAAGCACAAAGGCAAGCCTCCTGGTAGTCGTCACAACGTTGAAACGAAAAAGCAGCAGGCATCGTCTGGCTCGGTATCGAAAGATCCTCGCCATGGCAGCAAGAAGCCTGTTCAGTTAGTTAAAAGCACGGTAAAACCAGCCCAGCGCAAGTTTGCTACGCCTGCACAGGAGCTGGCGGCGCTTGAAGCGGATGACCGCTTGTCGTCGCTACTCGATATGCTCGACGAAGGTGAGGCGCTTACCCAGGAACAACAAAAGTACGTTGACGAGAAGATGGCGCGCCACCGTATTTTATGTGATTTGATGGGCATCAGTTCAGATGATGATGAAGACGACGATTTAGATGATTTCGACAAGCTCGATGCTATCAAAATCGACGATTACACCAGGTAGTGTTAACGATGTGGTGGTATTTGCTCGCCTCTGTCGGCTTACTGATCATAGCGGTATTAGGAGTCTATGCTGGTAAGCTGATATTTCAGTTACAGGCTCAAACTCAAAAGCAACAGGCTGCACGTGCTCAACGGGTCGAAACCATACTTGAAAGTATTCATACGATTTCCAGAGCCATGCAGCAGCAACAATGCAATGTGTCGGAGGGCGCGATCCGTATTTGTCGGTTATTTGCCGCCCTGCCCGACACCACACCGGTGGATTACAAGGCGCAATTTCCGGCCATTCATGCATTGTTTGTGGATGTGAGTGGATTTTCGATTTTGGCTGATCGCAAAGCGTTAACCAAGCAACAACGCTTTGCCGAAGACAAGGCGCGGGAAATTATTGAAGAACAACACGAATCCATTGTGCTTCGCGAATTACCAGCAATCATTGCGTATTGTGAGACCCGTCAGCCTTCTCTGGCTAATTCACAGGTAATTTTATAATAATGGCAATCGTTGGCGTGGTCGTTCACCATGCCAACTGCCTGCATAAATGCATAGCAAATTGTCTCCCCCACAAATTTGAAACCCGCCTTTTTTAACGCCTTCGCCATAGCCTTAGACTCTGGAGTCGAAGTAGGAGCAATACGGTAATCGCGCCAGGTATTCACGATGGTTTTGTGGTTAGTGAACTGCCAAATGAAATCGCTAAACGATTGTGTTTCCGTTAATTTAAGGTAAGCCCTGGCATTCTGAATTATCGCATTAATTTTTGCCCGGCTTCGAATAATGCCTTTGTTCGTCATTAACCGTTCAACATCTTCGTCGGTCATGGCGGCTACTTTTACTGGATCAAACTGATAAAATGCTTCTTCAAATGCAGGCTGTTTTTTCAATACGGTGATCCAGCTCAGACCGGCCTGTTGACCGTCCAGACACAGTTTTGCAAACAGTTGCTGAGAATCATACTCAGGCCGGCCCCACACTTCGTCGTGGTACTGCTGATAAATAGGATCATCTGATACCCAACCGCAGCGCTTTATCGTCATCACATTCCCCTCAGGTTAAATCCGCAAGCAATTCGCATTTTGCGGCCCAGAATAGCAAGCAAGTGCTACAAAAGCCCCGAAAATCCGCATTTGGGCCGATTAATTCACCCCTTAGGCCTACATTCACACGCTTTCAGAATGTATACTAACCCACCTTTAAGTCATCAGTCAGTTACAGTCGTTAATGTATGCACAAGTACGATATTAAAACATTTCAGGGTTTGATCCTTGCCTTACAGGATTATTGGGCCAGACAAGGCTGCGTTATCATTCAACCTCTGGATATGGAAGTGGGCGCGGGTACATTCCATCCCATGACATTTTTGCGCTCTTTAGGCCCAGAGCCAATTTGCAGCGCTTATGTACAACCTTGCAGACGTCCGACTGATGGCCGCTACGGCGAAAACCCTAACCGTTTGCAACATTATTATCAGTTCCAGGTAATGTTAAAGCCGTCACCAGATAATATTCAGGAGCTGTATCTTGGCTCATTGAAAGAGCTGGGATTTGACCCGCTGGTTCACGACATCCGGTTTGTTGAAGACAACTGGGAATCACCTACGCTTGGCGCTTGGGGCCTGGGCTGGGAAGTCTGGCTAAACGGCATGGAAGTGACACAGTTTACTTATTTCCAACAAGTAGGTGGTCTTGAGTGTAAGCCGGTTACCGGCGAAATTACTTACGGTCTTGAGCGTCTGGCCATGTATATTCAGGGCGTAAACAGCATTTACGACCTGGTGTGGACCAACGGCCCAATGGGCACCGTTACTTACGGCGATGTATTCCACCAGAACGAAGTTGAGCAGTCAGCTTACAACTTTGAGCATGCTAATGTAGCAGCGCTGTTTAACACCTTTGACGAGTGTGAAGCTGCCAGCCAGTATCTGATTGAACAGAACCTGCCATTACCAGCCTACGAACAGGTAATGAAGGCGTCTCATGCATTTAACCTGTTAGACGCACGTCACGCCATCTCTGTAACAGAAAGACAGCGCTATATTTTAAGAGTAAGAACCCTGGCAAAAGCCTGCGCTGAGGCCTATTACCAGGCCCGCGAAGCGCTGGGATTCCCGCTTTGCCAGAAGGAGCAGTAACAGTGCGTACCGAGAATTTATTAGTTGAATTAGGCACAGAAGAACTGCCGCCAAAAGCACTGATCCAGTTGGGCAGCAGTTTTGCCAATAACGTTGAAGAAGCACTTAATCAGGCAGAGCTATCATTCAACAGTGTTACCTGGTATGCCGCGCCCCGTCGTTTAGCCGTTCGTGTGGAAGCACTGGTAGACAGCCAGCAGGATAAAGTGGTTGAGAAGCGTGGCCCTGCCGTAGCGGCAGCTTTTGACGCAAACGGCCAAGCTACAAAAGCCGCGTTGGGCTGGGCTAGCGGCAACGGCATTACCATCGATCAGGCCGAACGCCTGGTAACAGATAAAGGTGAATGGCTGATGTACAAGGCTTCCGTAAAGGGCCTGGGTATCAGCGAATTGCTCGAAGGTATTGTGAGTCAGGCAATATCAAAACTGCCTATTCCAAAGCCGATGCGTTGGGGTAACTACAACACGCAGTTCATTCGTCCGGTTCACACGTTGTGTGCCTTATATGGTGGCGACCTGATTGATATTTCCGTACTGGGACTTAACAGTGGCCGAACACTGCAAGGCCACCGTTTCCATGGTGAAGCGCGTTTTGAATTGGATCACGCAGACAACTACCTGTCTGCCATGCAAGCGCATTTTGTAGTGGCGGACTTTGCCACTCGTGCGACTACTATTGCACAGTCGTTGAATGAGCGCGCTCAGGCTTTGTCGTTAACCGCAGATTACAATGAAGATTTGCTCAACGAGATTGCCGCGCTAGTGGAATGGCCGGTGGTAATGCAAGCCAGTTTTGACGAAGCATTCCTGCAAGTACCCAAAGAAGCGCTGATTTACACTATGAAGGACGATCAGAAATACGTTCCACTTCTGCATAGTGATGGCAGTCTGTCGAATAAATTCCTGTTTGTTAGCAACATTGATAGTCAGGATCCAAGCCAGGTGATTGGTGGGAACGAGCGCGTTATCCGCCCTCGCCTTGCTGATGCAGAATTCTTTTTTAATACCGATAAGAAGCACAGTCTTGCGTCGCGTTTGGATTCCCTTGACACCGTGTTATTCCAGAAGCAACTCGGCACACTTAAAGACAAGTCTGACCGCATCGCTTCCTTGTCTGGTTATATTGCGTCAGTTATTGGTGCAGATGAACAGCAAGCCAATCGCGCGGGTTTATTGTCTAAAACGGATCTGATGACCAATATGGTCAGCGAGTTTCCGGATGTACAAGGTGTAATGGGCAAGTACTATGCCCTTCACGACGGCGAATCTGAACTGGTCGCTAGTGCACTGTATGAGCAATATTTGCCACGCTTTGCAGGAGACGTATTGCCCTCTTCATTGGAAAGCGCGGCGGTAGCACTTGCTGATAAATTCGACACACTGGTTGGCATTTTTGGTATTGGTCAGTTGCCGAAAGGCGATAAAGATCCTTTTGCACTGCGCCGTGCCGCAATTGGTGTACTGAGAATAATCACTGAAAAATCCCTGGTTTTGGATTTGGAAGATGTTGTTGCACGTGCAGTTGCTATCTATGGTGACAAGCTAACCAACTCAGACACCCAGCTCCAGGTGGTTGATTTTATTCTTGGACGATTCAACGCATTGTTGCAAGACCAAAACATCGAGATCGACGTTATTCAGGCTGTATCGGCCCGTCGCCCTACACAACCAACAGACTACCTTGCGCGCGTAAAAGCGGTAGCTGAATTCAAAACAAATGACGCGGCAGAAGCCCTCGCTGCTGCCAACAAGCGCGTTGCCAACATACTTGCCAAGAACAATGTAGAAGGCGATTCTATCGTTAACGAAGCGCTATTACACGAAGCCGCCGAACAGCAATTAGCCCGCGATATAAACGCCATTAGCGATAGCATTTACAAAGCGGCTGGCGAGCGTGACTACGGCCATGTATTGAGCACGCTTGCAACGTTGCGCCCCAGTATTGATGCATTCTTCGACAACGTAATGGTAATGGCTGACGACGACGCGGTAAGAACTAATCGCCTGGCGTTGTTGCTTGCCTTACGAGAGCTGTTCTTAACAACCGCAGATGTATCATTGCTTGCAAAGTAAGGCGTTATTTAGATAACAGTGTGGCTTGCCTGGTTATGTTTTTGGCCAGGCTTAGCCCGCTGAGTGTTGGAGTTGTAATGCACAAATACAGGTTATTACTTACCCCCATTGTCATGCTACTTACGGCATGTTCGCAAACGGCGCAGTACCCTATTTTTACCCCTCAAAAGCCTGAAATCGTGTTTAGTGATTGGTATTTAAGAGGCATTTTTAACTGGTGGGAAGCCCAGCCTCGCTATCAGCTCATGTCGACTAAAGAAGGTTGGTATGTTGATGTAGAGCTCATTGCTGACCAACAGCCCTATGACTTCAAGTTCTCTAACGCGACCTGGTCAACCGAGCAAACCTGTGGCAGTAGTTATAAAGGCTATGCTGTTTCTGTTAATTCAGACACCGTACTTACCTGTGGCGAGTATGCGGAGAATCTGCAGTTCACGCCCATAAAAACAGGAGTTTATCGGTTTACGGTAAAAGGTAAGCGAGCGAGCGGCATAGTTCTAACGGTCACAAAGAAGCCCTAAACTATTGTATTTAAATAAAAAAGCAGGCTAACGCCTGCTTTTTTATTTTCCGAAATATCTATGTTATTTTAACCGCTTATCTTACCGGCTCCGCATGCGCTGCAGATCTAAAAATAGCGTTTAAGAACATAACGTTAAGTCCATCCAGATACGCCCGAGTTGTGGGCTCCTGAGTAAATGCGATTACCATTCCGCGACCTAGTGGCTGATGAATAAGAAACGGCTTGTAGGCCAGCTGCGCTTTGTTTTCTTCCCACAGGTATCCACTAGCCAATACATCCTCTTTCGACTTAAACCAGGCTACGTTTTCGCCACTTTCTAATTTTACCGGGGAATAGATGTCATTGCCGTATACCATTGCAATGACTTCTGGATTTACACCAGCTGTCAGCCAGTGTTCCTGATCGACTTCGACCTTAGCGAGAACACCTGCAACGCTATCTGGCATATCCGTATCATTTTCTATGGCAAGAATAAGGTCGGCTTTTGATTCGATGAGTTGGCCGTCAATCAAATCACTGTCTTTTGGTGATGACGAGCCGTCTTCACTGTAAGCAAGCTCACGCTTGGCATCCAACAAGCCAGCAGCTTCACTGGCAGCCCATTGCGTAGCATCAGACATGGTAATCAACACACCACCACGGCTTACCCAACCAGCCAGATTCTCAGCGCCCGATTTACCCAGGTCCCGACTGTAATTACCTGAAGGTAAGATCAACACCTGGTACTGACTCAAATCTGCACGTTGCAAACGATCAGCGCGAATAGCGGTTACCGGATAGTTAAACTGTTGCTCTATCACAAATCGCGTATTGCCTGCACTCAACGAACTGGTAGGTTCGTCCCACGCCATAGCAATTTTGGGTGCCGTCATATGGACAGTTTTTTCACTTCCAAAGCTTGGGCCTTTGGTAACCCAACTGGTATCCACACCCACTATCTTTGCGCCCGTTTGCTCTGAAAGTGTTTGCATTGTTTGTGGTAACGACGATGTGTTTGCATGGCGTTCAATCACCAGTGTGCCCGCGGGATAGTTTACGCCTTCCAACGTAAAAGCTTCATCTGCGCTCTTCAGTGATATGCCAGCTTGCAGTGCTGCTGTGAGTAATCTTCCTGCCGCCATATCACCCCAAGGCACAAGATACGCTACCTTTGCATCTGCGTTTATAAATGGCTGAACAAGCTTGTCTGTTTCATCTACCAACCGGCTTTTTACTTCTACGGCCTTACCACAACGCGCAGTATCGATATTGAACATCAAGGGTAATGACCATCCGGTTACGTCGTATATCTCGTCTCTGAGCTTTCTGGCTCGTCTGCGCTCCTGCTCATCAACGAATGCCTGAGGCATATCTACTTGTTCGGTAAATGTAGTTTTTACAAATCGCCCTCTTGGCTGTGCGGTGTCAATGATATAGGCACCAGCCTGGTATCGTTCGCCACAGGCTTTAAAGTCTTCTGTTGCCTGCTTTACTATCACTCCATGTTTAGCCATTAATGTAGCCAGGCGATGTGTTCCTGCAACGTCACGGGTATTAGGCAGAATAAAACTGCGTTCTTTTTTATCGTTCTCACCCGCTTCGATTGCCTCAACCTGGTAGTCATAGAAGTCTGTTAGTATCTTCTTGCGGTTTTCTGCGGTTGCCTGTGCAGTGCTTAATGCGGCCACAAAATGGCGTTGTACCGTGTCGCGGTAATGTTTTATTTCACCTGTGCGTGTTTTGTATATTTCACCGCGGGTTGATGCTACTTCATAAGTGGCAGCAGAGGCGCCGTAAAACGTTGGCCAGCTGTCACCATACCCAGGATAAAAGCCATCAAATACCTCACGGGTAAAATAGCTAAAGCCAAAGTCATCGAAATGTCTGGCGTTATTCTTTCCAATAATGTCGTTGTTGGCTAATTGATCTGGCTGCATGTATGGATTAATGGGTTGTGCAGCCGGTACAAAGAAGTAGGTGTCATCTCCGCCCATTTCGTGCAGGTCAATCACTACCGTTGGCTTAAAGTGATTGATGGCTTTGATACGTCCAGCCGTTTCAGGTTGTGTTATTGCCAGCCAATCGCGATTCATATCGAACAGGTAGTGATTGCTTCGTCCTCTTGGCCATGGTTCATTGTGCTCAGCACTTAACCTGTCATCACTGTGCACCATCCCAACTGTTGCGTAGTAATGACTTATAAAACGGCTTCGACCATCCGGGTTTTGCAGCGGATCAATAAATACCAGTGTATTACTCAATATTGTTTTATTTACCGGGTCTTCTGGTGCAGCCAGTAAATGATAGGCTGTTTGTATAGCTGCGTCAGTGCTGCTTATTTCGTTTCCATGTACCCCATGCTGCAACCAAACAGAACTGGGTAAAGACGCAATAATTTGATTAGCTTCGCCTTTGCCCAGACTTTTTGGGTCAGACAGCTTTTGCATGTTACTTGCAAACGCATCCAGATTTGCCAGATGTTCTGCGCTACCCACCACTGCATAAATGAGCGCTCTCCCTTCCCAGGTTTCGCCATATTTAACTAGCTTGATGTTATCAGGTGCGGCTGAAGCAAGGGCTTCAAAGTATTTTATCAGGTCGGCATGACTGGTGATTCGCTCTCCCACCTTGTAGCCCAAGATACTTTCCGTTGTGGGAATATTGGCATTGTAATTCACACCAGGCCAATAGCTGAACTCGGTAGTTTGTATATCATTAGAAGTTTGTGCGAGCGCATTACTCGTAAATGCGCCTGCAGTAACGGCAACAATGCACGAGGCTATCATTGTTTTACTGATTGTATTGAGTTTTCCCATAGTTTTTCCAGTCGTATTTTTTTAGCTATTTTTTGTTATTTAAGCATGCTTCAAGCGCTAACTCTATGTAAGTTGCAGTAGCTTTTCGTGCTGTGGTCGAAAATAAAAAGCCCGACTAAAAAGCCGGGCTCTGCATTATTTCATTTATGCGGACTCTGTATTGCTACACATCCAGATTTTCTACGTTTAGCGCGTTTGCTTCGATGAATGCACGACGCGGTTCTACCTGATCACCCATTAATGTAGTAAACAGTTGGTCACAACCGATAGCATCCTCAATGGTTACCTGAAGCATACGACGGCTGGCTGGGTCCATTGTGGTTTCCCAAAGCTGGTCAGGGTTCATTTCACCCAGACCTTTATAGCGCTGAATATACTGACCGCGTTTAGCTTCGCCCATCAACCAATCCAATGCTTGTTTAAATTGGCTCACAGGCTCTGTGCGCTCATTACGCTTAATATAGGCACCGTCCTCCATCATGTTATTGATGGCATCGTTCAGGTCGCGTATACGCTTATATTCAGCTGATTCTATAAAGTCTCGACCCAAATTGTACTCGTAGTCGATACCATGCATTCGCATAATAATTGAAATGTAGAATTCACTACGCTCTTGATCGCGTTTGATTTCAAATTTATACAAAGCGCCATCAGTTTCTTGTGTTTCAAGCGCTTCAGTAAATTCCTTAGCAAATGAAGTCAGCGCATCTTCATTATTCAAATCGCTAGTAGAGAGCGTTTTAGTGTAAATCAGTTTATACCAAAGACTTGGAGGCATTACACGATGCATTCTGGCAATCATTTTTTCAATTGCCTGATATTGATTCACCAGATTTTCTAATGCTACACCTTTAATCGCTGGCGCATTTTCTGAAGTGAAAAGTTCTGCACCATCTACCGCAATAGATGTAAGGTAGTTGGTTAATGCGTCATCATCCTTCAGATACTGCTCTTGCTTACCCTTTTTCACTTTATACAATGGTGGCTGTGCAATATACACATAACCCCGTTCAATAATTTCGGGCATTTGACGATAGAAGAATGTCAGCAACAAGGTACGAATGTGTGAACCATCCACGTCGGCATCCGTCATGATGATGATGCTGTGATAGCGCAATTTGCCAGGATCATATTCATCTCTACCGATTCCACAACCCAATGCAGTGATCAATGTAGCCACTTCCTGAGAAGATAACATTTTATCGAAACGCGCTTTTTCTACGTTAAGAATTTTACCTTTCAGAGGTAATATTGCCTGATTCTTACGATTACGACCCTGTTTGGCAGAACCACCTGCCGAGTCACCTTCCACTATATACAGTTCGCTAAGTGCCGGGTCTTTTTCCTGACAATCTGCCAGCTTTCCTGGCAATCCAGCTAAGTCCAGCGCGCCTTTGCGGCGAGTCATTTCACGCGCTTTTCGCGCAGCTTCACGAGCTCGTGCAGCATCTATGATCTTACCCGCAATGATTCGACTTTCGGCAGGATTTTCCAACAGGAATTCTGCCAGCTTTTCGTTCATGGCTGATTCAACTGCTGGACGTACTTCAGACGAGACCAACTTATCCTTAGTTTGAGACGAGAATTTAGGATCGGGTACTTTAACCGAAACAACCGCAGTTAAGCCTTCACGGGCATCATCACCACTGGTGGTTGTCTTGGCCTTTTTGTTCATACCCTCAGTTTCCATATAGTTATTAAGCGTACGGGTAAGTGCGCCACGGAAACCTGCTAAGTGTGTTCCACCATCACGTTGTGGGATGTTATTGGTAAAGCAGTAGATGTTTTCCTGGAAGCCATCATTCCACTGCATAGACACTTCTACTGAAATACCGTCTTCACGTTCACTAGAGAAGTGAAATACTTTCTGATGAATAGGGGTTTTATTTCTATTCAGATATTCAACAAACGCCTGGATACCGCCTTCATAATGGAAGTGATCCTCTTTGCCATCACGCTCATCTCTTAGCTTAATGGACACGCCTGAGTTAAGAAAAGACAACTCACGTAGTCTTTTAGCCAGGATGTCATAGTGAAAAAGTGTGTCAGAGAAGGTATCACTGCTTGGCCAGAATCGAACTGCTGTACCGGTTTTATCGGTATCACCAATCACAGCAAGTGGCGCTTGAGGCACACCATGTTGATATTCCTGCTCATGCGTTTTTCCACCGCGACGAATAGTCAGTTTCAATTTTTTAGACAATGCGTTTACAACGGAAACACCTACGCCGTGTAGGCCACCAGACACTTTATAAGAATTGTCGTCAAACTTGCCGCCGGCGTGAAGTACCGTCATGATTACTTCAGCAGCAGACACCCCTTCTTCTGGGTGTAATGCAGTTGGAATACCACGACCATTATCTGATACAGATACAGAGCCATCAGTGTGAATTTGTACGTTGATTTCGGAACAATAGCCGGCTAACGCTTCATCTATGGAGTTATCTACCACCTCGAATACCATGTGGTGCAAACCAGTACCATCATCGGTATCACCAATATACATACCCGGGCGCTTTCTTACGGCATCCAGTCCTTTCAGAACTTTAATACTGGAAGAATCATAAGTGTTCTGTTCTGACATTTAGTTCTTACTCCTCGCTCACGCTACCATGTTCCACGTGAAACATTTTTTTGTCTTTATATTTATGTACAAATTCAAGTTGCTCTTGCTCAATGGCGGTAACAAATACTTGCGTCCCGGTGTCGATTAAGCCATCAATGAATCTTTCTCTTTTGTCTGCATCGAGCTCTGCGCCTATATCATCCAGTAAGAAAATACCGTGGCGTTGAGTCTCTAGCGTAAACAGTTTTGTTTGCGATAACTGCAGCGCGGCTACAGCCATTCTCAATTGCCCTCGAGACAATAATTCCTGCGCCTGCACACTATTTACTTTAAACCTCAGGTCAGCCTTATGCGGGCCAACTGAGGTATGTCCAATTTTCAGGTCGTAAGCCATTTTGTTTTCAAGACTATCACTTAAAGACCTGTCTTTTTCCCACCCCTTATAATACGAAATTTCTACGGAAAACTCAGGTAGAAATTGCTCACAAGTTGCGTTAAATAGCGGAATTAATCGTTCTACATAAGAATTTCTGAGTGAATCTATACGTTCCCCCAGTATATTGAGTTGTTGATCCCAATAAGCCATCTGTTCACGTTCTTGCCGTTGCACAATTCCAGCCTTAAGCAACGCGTTTCTATTTTTAAGCACTTTTGCATATTGCTTCATTAGCCCTGCATAAGATTGTTCCACGTGAAACAATCCCCAATCACAAAAGCGACGACGTTCTGAAGGCGAGCCAATAACGAGATCGGTACTTTGAGGCGTGAATAACTGAACAGGTACAAGACTTACCAAATCGCTAAGGCGATTTGAATGCTCTCCATTAATACTGCATTGAAACTGGTCGGATAAACTTCGGGATAATCCAATTTTCGATACTTCGTCAACCTCGTTGCGGCACTGCGCAAAAATAGTGAAGGCATCCGATTCACGCTGAATTACAGACTGATGTTTGTTCGTTCTAAAAGAGCGACCAAAACCCAGATAGTGAATGGATTCCAGTAAAGAGGACTTCCCACTCCCATTCTTTCCAATGATAATACTCAACGAAGGTGAAGGATTAAGCAACGCAGAATTGAAATTACGAAATGTAGTTAATGATAGTGAGGTTAAAATCACATTCCTCTCCAACTACTACACGTTCGCGCAGAACGAAAAATGCCCAGGGATACTGAATAAATCATTTCAAATCACATGGGCATTTTAATACAAATAAAATCGACTTAAACGCAGCAAACTACAGACGCATCGGCATGATAACATAAAGAGCGGCTTCATTCTCGGCGTCTTCTATAAGCGCACTGGAATTAGCATCGGTCAGATTAATCTTCACGTTGTTCGACACAAGCGAATTCAATACATCAATCAAATAAGCAACGTTAAAACCAATCTCCAGAGAATCGCCCTGATAATCAATATCTACAATCTCTTCGGCTTCTTCCTGCTCTGGGTTATTTGCCGTGATTTTTAATTCACCCGGAGAAATATTTAATCGAACGCCGCGGAACTTCTCGTTCGATAAAATAGCAGCCCTGGAGAAAGCGTCTTTGAGCACATCTTTTCTGGCCAGAATGATCTTATCACCGTCTTTGGGTAATACGCGGCGATAATCAGGAAAGCGACCATCTACTAACTTACTGGTGAAAATAAAATCAGAAGAGAATAAACGAATGTGATTTGCACCAATCTGAATCTTTAACAACTTATCGTCGTCTTCAATCAAACGGGAAATCTCTAATACACCCTTACGGGGAATAATAACCTGACGAGCAGACAAGGTTGCAGCCGTGTATTCCATACGACATAAAGCCAATCGATGACCATCGGTAGCCACAGTGCGAACCAAATGCTCTTCGGTTTCCAATGACATACCATTCAGGTAATAACGTACATCCTGTTGTGCCATCGAAAACTGAACACTGTCGATGAGGCGCTTCAAATTAGCGCCGGACACTTCAAATTCCAACTCACCTTCCCAATCTTCAAGATTAGGATAATCACTGGCAGACAAGGTAGACAGTGTATATCTGCCGCGGCCAGCGCGAAGCAACGCCTTGTTGCCATCCAATGAGAAGTTGATTTCGCTACCTTCCGACAATCCACGGCAAATATCGAATAACTTTTTAGCCGGAACAGTAATTTCGCCTTCAGCAAAATCACCTTCTAATTTAACACTAGAGATAAGTTCAACCTCTAGATCCGTGCCGGTTAACCATAGTGCGCCTTCACTTACCTTAATGAGCACGTTAGACAAAATTGGCAAAGTGTGGCGTCTTTCAACAGCACCAGAAACAAGTTGTAATGGTTGTAAGAAATTTTCCCGGCTGATGGTAAAGTTCATCGAATTCTTATCTCGCCTTTGTTTGTGATAGATTTAAGAAGACAGTGTTCTGATTAAGTTTTTATAGTCTTCTTTTATATCATGACTTTCTTCTTTTAGCTGCTCTATTTTGCGGCAAGCGTGGAGCACCGTTGTATGGTCTCTGCCACCAAACAAGTTACCCAATTCGGGTAAACTGTGATTGGTTAACTCTTTCGCTAATGCCATGGCAACCTGCCTAGGCCGAGCAACACTGCGACTGCGTCGTTTAGACAGGATATCAGATACTTTGATTTTATAATAATCAGCAACCGTTTTCTGAATATTATCCACCGTAACCAGCTTTTCCTGCAGCGCTAACAAATCGCGCAATGCTTCACGAACAAAATCGATAGTGATTGGTCGCCCGGTGAAATTCGCGTTTGCGATAACCCTGTTTAGTGCCCCTTCCAGTTCGCGAACGTTGGAACGTAATCGTTTGGCTATAAAAAACGCCACTTCATTAGGTAGCTGGATATTATTTTCTGCCGCTTTGCGCATCAAAATGGCAACACGCGTTTCTAGTTCCGGTGGTTCTATGGCAATGGTTAATCCCCAGCCAAAACGCGATTTTAGTCTGTCCTCTACCCCATCAATTTCCTTTGGATAGCGGTCTGACGTCAGTATGATTTGCTGGTTACCTTCTAATAGTGCATTAAAGGTATGGAAAAACTCTTCCTGAGAACGCTCTTTATTAGCAAAGAACTGAATATCATCGATGAGTAGCGCATCAACAGAACGATAAAAGCGTTTAAAATCTTCGATGGCATTGTTTTGTAGCGCTTTAACCATGTCCTGTACGAAACGCTCGGAATGCATGTATACGATCTTTGCATCTGTTCGATTAGCCATAATCCCATTGCCAACAGCATGCAATAAGTGAGTCTTACCTAAACCGGTACCGCCGTAAATAAACAATGGATTATAGGAACCACCCGGATTATTCGCTACCTGACTCGCTGCTGCTCGGGCTAGCTGGTTACTTTTACCCTCAACAAAGTTATCAAACTGATAATTGGGGTTGATATTACTCTTGTGACTCAAGCCTTCCGGAATAGGTACAACAGTCGCTGTCGATGCCGGTTTTACCGGTGCAGGCTTTGGTTGAATAGTCTGAGCAGACACAACAGGTGCTACTACTACGTCTCTACGAACAGAATGAGTAGTGGAATTTACCGCAGAAAAATTGTGCGCGGACGGCGGAGAAACGGGCACCGCAGGCGCACTGGCAATGCTATGCGAAGCCGGCCGACGCTGAACAACTTCAAAACGAAGTTGTGGCGCATCTGTGCCTGCAAATTCTATAAATAACTGATTGATTTTATCGCGATACTTTTCGCGAACCCAATCAAGAATAAACCGATTCGGAGCATACAAGGTTACAGCAGCGTGATCCTGTTCAGATGTAAGTGGTCTTATCCACATCACAAATTGCTGAGTCGGCAGTTCCTGGCGCAATCGCTCCAGACACTGGTTCCATAAAGACATATTATTATTATGCTCCGTTATAGCTGAGGGCTTTTATTTATTGGTTTTCAGAGTTTCTTTATATATTTGGCAACGCAAGCAAAGTAATGCAATGTGCGATCTACTTTGTTGGCAAAATTGCGCTGTGTGCGCACAGCCTGTGGATTATCTTACTTATTCGATCCAAAGTAAATCAGGATCGTAAATTTTATTCCAACAACACAACATATCTATTTGTAAAATATAGTAAAACTTAAAATAAAATTCCGGATCACAATAATCCGATCCACGATCCTGTATAGGCGATCAGTATTGGATCATTTTAAGATCCATGCCAATTACAATAAAAAAACTTGTAATTCTGTGGATAATTTAACTTGACTATATAGTTATTCACAGGTAGCGATCCAAACTAAACAACCACTGCGCAAAATAAACCGTTTATTTAACTAATTAAGCAGTGGTTACCATTGACACAAGCCCTTTAGATCTCTAGAATTCAGCGTCCTTTTGCAGTGCGATGTGTTTTTATCGTGATGCAAATAAGTTTGTTTAACCACGATTAGTGAGACTTTGGTCATGAAAAGAACATTTCAACCGAGCAACCTAAAGCGTAAACGCTCTCACGGTTTCCGTGCACGTATGGCGACTAAAAGTGGTCGTAAAGTACTTGCAGCCCGCCGTGCTAAGGGTCGTGCTCGCCTTTCTGCTTAATGGTATTTACCAAAAGTGGGCGAAAACCAGTTTTCCAGGGAGTTAAGGCTACTTGCTCCCTCCCACTTTAAATTCGTCTTCGACAACGCTACTCCCGCAGTTTCTCCTACTTTTACCGTTCTAGGTAGAGTTAATCAGCTTAATCATCCTCGTATTGGCATTACATTAGCCAAAAAGCGTATTCGCAAAGCAAATCAGCGAAACAGAATAAAACGCCTTATTCGAGAAAGTTTTCGTCATCGTGCACAACAGCTCCCCAATATTGATATAGTGGTGGTTGGCAAAACCGGTGCAGACAACTTAACCAATGATGAAATCTATGCGGTACTGGACAAGTTATGGAACAAGCTCGCAAAGCGCTGCAGTTCGCATTAATTGCGATTCCACTACTTATCATTTATTTCTACCGGTGGTTTATTTCCCCACTGTTAGGACAGCGATGTCGATTTCATCCCAGTTGCTCGGTGTATGCCTTAGGCGCATTAAAAACACACGGATTGTTAATTGGCGGTTGGTTATCTATCAAACGCATATTAAAATGCCACCCTTTGCACCCTGGTGGGTACGACCCAGTACCCCACAACGAACATAACAAACACTCAAAATAAAGAGCCCAGTATGGAATCGCAACGAAGTATTCTCATTATTGCACTCGCGTTTGTCAGTTTTTTACTCTGGCAACAATGGAACGACGACTACGGTCCTAAGCCCATTGAACCGATTGCACAAGACACCACGCCCGCAGCAGCAGGCGTTCCTTCAGCAGCCTCATCAATACCTGCAGCAGGTAATGAAGATGTGCCGCTGGCGCTCAGCGAGGATGTACCTTCGGTGCAAGCTGAAGCAAGTGCTTCTCAAAGCACCATTACCGTGTCTACCGACACACTCGATGTCACTATTAATTTGGTAGGCGGCGATGTTGTAGAAGCAGATTTGCTGAAGTTCCCGGTTACTCAGGGTTCAAGTGAACCCTACAGCCTGCTTCGTCCGTCAAAAGATTTGTACGTTGCGCAAAGTGGATTGGTTGGACGCGATGGACCAGATGGCAATGCATCAGGCCGACCGTTATATCAGGCTCAGGCGTCACATTACAGTCTGGAAGGCGATTCACTTGCCGTCCCTTTAACCTGGTCAAGCAGCAGCGGCATCAGCATCACAAAAACCTTTACGTTTTATCGTGATCGCAATGACGTAACGGTTGAATACACCATTACAAACAATTCGGGTCAAACTGCGCAATTCGAACAATATGCCCAGCTTAAACAAACTACCGCAGAGCAAAAAGGCGGCAATATGTTTATGCCAACCTACCGCGGTGCGGCATATTCAACCCAGGATGACCGCTATAACAAATACGCCTTCGACGATATTGAAGATGAAGCGTTGCGCCAAACCACAGTAGGTGGTTGGGTAGGTATGCTGGAGCACTACTTTGTTTCTGCATGGGTTCCGCCTCAGGACGAAACCAATACCTTGTACAGTCGTATGGTGAATGGTCAGTACGCCATTATTGGATACAAAGGTGAATCTGCCAGTGTGGAATCAGGTCAGGTACTAACGTTAAGCAGTATTTTGTATATGGGTCCAAAAGATCAGGATTCCCTTGCAGAATTGGCGCGTGGGCTGGACCTAACCGTAGATTACGGCCCACTTTGGATGATTTCAAAGTACCTGTTTAAGTTGCTTCAGGTATTACATGAACTGGTTGGTAACTGGGGTGTTGCGATTATCCTGATCACCATTATTGTGAAAGGTGCCATGTACTGGCTCACCAAGAAACAATATGAGTCTATGGCAAAGATGCGTAACCTCGCGCCGAAAATGCAGCAGTTGAAAGACCGCTTTGGCGATGATCGTCAAAAAATGTCTCAGGCTATGATGGAGCTATACCGCAAAGAAAAAGTCAACCCGATGGGTGGCTGCTTCCCTCTGCTATTACAAATGCCTATTTTCCTGGCATTGTACTGGGTTCTGCTGGAAAGCGTGGAATTACGCCATGCAGGCTTTATTCTGTGGATCACTGACTTGTCGGTAATGGACCCCTACTTCGTATTGCCTGTATTAACTGGCGCAAGTATGTGGATGCTGCAAAAACTACAACCCACCACCATGACCGACCCGATGCAGCAGAAAATCATGCAATGGATGCCAGTAATGATGAGTATTTTCTTCATCTGGTTCCCGGCCGGTTTGGTACTGTACTGGTTGATCAGTAACGTGATTACCCTGGTACAAGCGAAAATGATCTATGCTTCAATGGAAAAGCGCGGTATCAGCAAATAATTACCAGCGCGCCATAATTTACGGTATCTGATTGAATATCAGTTACAATTAACAAGCCCGCCATTGCGGGCTTTGTTTACTATAAGGAATCTCCTATGCCATCGTTTGATATTGTGTCCGAAATCAATATGGAAGAAATAAGAAACGCCACTGAAAACGCCAATCGCGAATTATCAACGCGCTTTGATTTTCGGGGCATTGAGGCAGAATTCGAGTATAAAGACAAACAGGTTACCATGCATGCTCAGGCAGAATTTCAGCTACAGCAAATGGAATCCATGTTCCGAAATGCTTGTTCAAAACGCGGTGTGGATACCAGCGTAATAGACTGTAAACCATTTACCCAAACAGGTAAAAACTGCCGCCAAATCATTACCTTTAAAGAAGGCATTGAGCAACAGGTAGCCAAGCAAATTGTTAAACTAATCAAAGACGCTAAAGTAAAAGTACAAACAGCAATTCAAGGCGACCAACTACGGGTAACCGGTAAAAAACGCGACGATCTACAGGAAGCCATTGCCCTGGTAAAAGGTGCGAATCTGGGACAACCATTTCAGTTTAATAACTTCCGCGACTAATCAATTATGCAAATATCCCACACCGACACAATTGTTGCCCAGGCTACGCCGCCAGGCCGTGGCGGCGTGGGTATAATTCGCGTTTCCGGTCCCAAGGCCCTCGACGTAGCCAGGGCGTTGTTACATGTGGAATTAACCCCTCGGGTTGCCACTTATACGGGATTCTACGATGCCAGTAACGACGTAATAGATCAGGGTATAGCTCTGTATTTTAAAGCGCCAAACTCTTTTACTGGCGAAGATGTAGTAGAGTTTCAGGGGCACGGTGGTCCAGTGATCATGGACATGCTGCTGGAAGCCATTTTACAGGTAAAAAACATTAGACTGGCCAGGCCGGGTGAGTTCAGTGAACAGGCCTTCCTGAATGACAAGCTTGACTTAGCTCAGGCCGAAGCGATTGCTGATTTAATTGACGCCAGTTCCAAACAAGCTGCTCGGAGTGCCGTTCGTTCGTTACAAGGTGACTTTTCAAAACACATTCACGCACTGTCTGAAGCCATTATACACCTGAGAATGTACGTTGAAGCGGCGATAGATTTCCCCGACGAAGAAATCGATTTTCTGTCTGACGGCAAAGTAAGCCAGGATCTCACTCACATTATTAACGATGTGAATACTATCCGCGAGCAGGCCAAGCAAGGCACGCTGCTGCGAGAAGGCATGCAAGTTGTGATTGCAGGTCGTCCAAACGCTGGTAAATCCAGTCTGCTAAATGCGCTGGCTGGCAAAGAAAGCGCCATTGTTACCGACATTGCAGGTACTACCCGTGACGTTTTAAAAGAGCACATCAATGTGAATGGCATGCCATTGCATGTGATCGATACCGCAGGTTTGCGCGACAGCCCGGACAAGGTTGAGCAAATCGGTATCGCACGCGCGTGGGAGGCCATCAACAATGCCGATCGTGTACTGTTTGTTGTAGACAGTACTACGTCATCGGAGATTGACCCTTACCAAATTTGGCCTGAATTTATGCAGCGCCTGCCACAGGGTATGCCTGTTACCGTGGTCCGCAATAAAGCTGATATTTCCGGCGACAGTGTCACCTTACAACAGGCAGATACCCCACACGGTTCATTTAGTGTTATTTCGCTGTCGGCCAATACCGGGCAAGGCGTAGAATTACTGCGCGATCATTTGTCGCAAAGTATGGGCCTGGATACCACTACCGAAGGACAGTTTATTGCCCGCCGCCGACATATCGATGCAATAGATAAAACTCTCGAGCATTTGCAAACCGGTGAACAACAGCTGCTCGATAACCTGGCCGGCGAGTTGCTAGCAGAAGAATTGCGCCTGGCTCACCAGCACTTAAGTGAAATTACCGGAGAATTCAGCTCCGACGACCTGCTCGGCCGCATATTCTCGTCGTTTTGTATCGGTAAATAATCGCTCATTCGCAATGCCCGCTAAACAAAATAGCGGGCTATTGGTATACTCCCGCCTTAATTTAAGACGACAAACTTGTTCATCAGGAGCGTTATGGATCGTCATTTTACCCTGCTGGTTGGTTCCGTACTGGGTGCCAGTGAATATGTTGCTGATGCAATTGCCAATGCAATTCGTGAGCGCGGTAACAAAGTCAATGTGTTACTTGAACCCGATATCAATGATATCGACGAAGATTCTACCTGGATTATCTGCACATCAACTCACGGCGCAGGTGATTTACCAGAAAATATTCAACCCTTTGCCAAACAACTTGAAGGTGAAGATCTGTCAGACGTGGAAGCCTTTATCATTGGCCTGGGCGACAGCAGTTACGATACGTTTTGTTACGGTGCCATGACGATGGAAAAGCTGCTCAAGAAAGGCAGCGCAAAAGTGATGGCTGAACCGTTACTGATCGATGTATTGCACCACCCTATTCCCGAAGATAAAGCCGTAGAATGGTTTGAACCCATTTTGGATACCCTCGACTGATGTACACCCAGGCTGAGATCAATGCACTTACTTCGCCGCTGTCGAATGACGCGCGTGTTCTGTATTGTCTTGGCTTGCGTCCAAGTGTAAACACGCACACCCTGGTGTGCGCCCCACTCCAGTATAAGTCTCTACTGTCACTGGTTAATGGCAATGCAGAGAGCGGCCCCTACACGCGAGGCCGCGACATCAATCAACTGATCGAGCAACTGCTTCACGCCGGTCTGGTAACTTTGCCAGAATCAGTATCGTTGGAATCATCACTCAATGGTGAACGCATTTTACTTCCTTTGGTTCAGGAACATCCTGAATACGCTGCGCTGCATCAGCACAGACAGGCTATGCATCCGAACTGGCAACCCCACGTTACCGTATTCAATGAACTCGCTGGCTTGATTGGATTAATTGATACTCATTTCGAGCAGGAAGATACGGGCGAATTCGTAGCTTACTGGCTGGGCAGACCCGAAACTGTACTCAGCACTTATCAGTGGACTCAAAAGTTCGTTCATGCGCTCAAAACCCGTCGCACTGCCAAAGGCTACCAGGCAGTGAAAAAAGTGGGTAATCAGATTGTGAAAGTTGAGGCAGGCATTGAAGCCGACGATAATGCGCGTAAACTGGTAGCCAAATATGCCAATAAATCTAACAACCGTTGATCACTATGGATTCATTTAAAGACCGATTAAATTCACTCGCCAAAGCACTGGGTAAGCCCGTGCCCAATGAATCTGAATACATTGATTACAAAACCCTGCGCAAAGATTACGAAGCCAAAGCCAATCAGGAAATTGCGCAACTGCAGCAACAGAGTAAGCGCCAGCGCATAGAAGCACTGCATGGCAGGTCGGATTTAAATCCGCGCTGGACCTTTAACAATCTGATTGAAGACAGTGATGATGTAATTGAAGCGGTGAGTATTGCACAATCGTTTATTGCCGCCCACGAAGACCGGGCCTGGCGCGAAGCCGGATCTCACATGATGATATTTTACGGTGATTACGGTCGCGGAAAATCTCATATAGCCGGCGCTATTGCCCATCAGTTGATCGAACAGTTTGAAATCACCGTGCTGTATCGCCAGCTATCCAGTTTACTGGAAATGCGTTATGCGGCCTATGATTTTGGAGCACAGGACAATATTGGTCAGAAATTCCGTGAAGCTAATCAGGAACTACTCGACGTAGAGATGCTCATTCTTGACGAGGTCTGTGTTAACGAAACGGTATTAAAGAAAAACGCACAAAGCTGGCTGGGCAATCTGCTAAGACAACGTCTGGTAAACAAGAAGAACTGCATCCTGATCACCAACCATTCGTTGGGCGATTTAGAGCACGCATTGGGCCGCTATTGCTTCGAATCGATCAAAGAGTACGATACCTATAAGGTAAAGTTTTCAGGCCCAAGCCGTCGACAGGGTTTAACGTTGGAAGAAGACGAATTAAGTACAAAACAGCAATACCAGCCAAACCAGGTACGCTAATTCCAAATAGCCCATAGAAGCAATTTCTGTGGGCTGTATCACCCATCATCTCTGTTATATGGCCCAGTTAAAAATCACCTCATTTGACGAAATCTGCCCTAAATCTTTGTAGAAGCAAACATTAGTAACCACTTCACCTTCTGCTCACCCGCAAAACAGCTCGACGTTAAATAACAGAGAATTGTGGTTATTCATTACATAATTAAACAACCGCAGATTTTTACTCAATTTATCTTTTCTCATTGGCTCGATACCGAGAAACTTGCCGTAGCAGGCTTCTATTTACCTGATATTGTTTGACTGAGTCACCAGGTTCTTTTCACCTTCCAGTGGAGAACCTTTCATTAAAGCAGCAAAACAGTACGCAAAAATTCGACTGTCAATCAAAACGCAGACATTGTATACCGGTTCGACATGATCGGATTAAGACGTTTTCCGTGAAATGTTCACATCATTTTAAGTGAGAAAAGTCGTTGGTATAAAAATAAAGGGCAAATGTTTTGCGATTTTGGTGTGGTAAAGATTATTTCACTCTCCTTTTTACAACGGATCCATTACGCAGATCTGAATAACTCTTTTCCACACTCAGATCGCGCTGTATACCGCGTAAATCCGTTATTGTTACGATCCGATCACGGATCTACTCAACAACTTATCCCCAGCTAGATCAGAGGTAGATCACTGCTGTGTATAACCTCTGCAGACTAGCTGTGTAAAAGCTTTGATCTCATTTTTGATAAGATCCGAGAGGATTCTCAATGTGGATAAAACAGCCCCTTATACACAGGATCACACTATACTTGTGATCGGGGTAATTCAGATCTTATTGATCGCGTAAGATCATGTAATAACATAGGAAAACACGGTTATACACAGATCTGGGCTTGCTATATAAATATAAATATAAAAGATCTATACAGATCCTTTTTAATATATTGCCGATCGCCGTATTGCATATCGCCGGTAAAATGAAGAAAATTTAACCGTTTTCTTTATGCATTATCTCAGCTAAAATACGCGCCCTTTTTTCCCACGCTATGTTACGTAATTAGTGAGGTTACAATGTTTTATCAGCAAGATTATGATGTCATTGTTGTTGGTGGTGGTCATGCAGGCACTGAAGCCGCACTGGCAGCTGCACGCATGGGCGTTAATACCTTATTGCTTACACATAACGTAGAAACCATCGGCCAGATGTCGTGTAACCCTGCAATTGGCGGGATCGGTAAAGGCCATTTGGTTAAAGAGATCGACGCATTAGGTGGGGCAATGGCCCTGGCGATCGATCAAGGTGGGATCCAATTTCGCACACTAAACTCCAGTAAAGGCCCGGCAGTACGCGCTACCCGCGCTCAGGCTGACCGCACCTTATATCGTCAGGCGATCCGCAAAATGGTGGAGAACCAGCCAAATCTGACGCTGTTTCAACAAAGTTGCGATGATCTGATCGTAGAAAACGATCGCGTATGCGGCGTGGTTACGCAAATGGGTTTGAAATTCCGGGCTAAAACCGTTGTGTTAACGGTTGGTACGTTCCTGGGCGGAACAATTCATATCGGCTTGCAAAATTACAAAGGCGGTCGCGCCGGTGATCCGCCGTCCATTGCGCTTGCTGAACGTTTACGTGCATTGCCATTTCGTGTCGATCGCTTAAAAACCGGTACACCAGCGAGACTCGATATCCGTTCACTGGACTTCAGTGTAATGCAACCACAGCCGGGTGATGACCCTGCGCCGGTGTTTTCGTTCATGGGCAACCGCGACATGCATCCTCGCCAGATCCCGTGTTACATCACCCATACCAATGAACAAACGCATGAGATCATTCGCGGCGGTTTAGATCGCTCGCCCATGTATACCGGGGTGATTGAAGGCATTGGACCACGCTATTGTCCAAGTATCGAAGATAAAATTAATCGTTTCGCTGATAAATCTTCGCACCAGATATTTGTTGAACCAGAAGGTCTCAACAGTGTTGAGGTATATCCCAATGGTATTTCAACCAGCTTACCTTTCGATGTGCAAATGGCATTGGTTCGTTCGATCAAAGGATTTGAAAACGCGCATATCATTCGTCCGGGCTACGCCATTGAATATGATTTCTTTGATCCGCGTGACCTTAAGCAAACTCTGGAAACCAAGTACATCCAGGGGTTGTTTTTCGCTGGTCAAATCAATGGCACTACCGGCTACGAAGAAGCAGGTGCGCAAGGCTTAATTGCTGGTGCCAACGCCGCGCTGCAGGTACAGAACAAAGATCCAATGATCTTGCGTCGCGATCAGGCTTACATGGGCGTACTGATTGACGATCTGGCCACTATGGGAACCAAAGAACCCTACCGCATGTTTACCAGTCGTGCTGAATACCGCTTGTTACTGCGCGAAGATAACGCTGATATGCGTTTAACCGCCATAGGCCGCGAAGCCGGCTTGGTGGATGATGCGCGATGGGCTGCGTTTAATGCCAAGGTGGAAGCAGTTGAGCAGGAACAGCAACGTTTACGAGGCCAGTGGATTCATCCTGAACATGCTGCAGTGCCAGCGTTAAACGCGTTATTGAAAACACCGGTTAGCCGAGAATATTCGCTGGAAGAATTAATTCGCCGTCCAGAAATGACATATAGCGAACTGATGAATATCGAAGGTATTGGTCCTGGACTGGATGATCCCATTGCCGCTGAGCAGGTGGAGATTCAAATTAAGTATGCCGGGTATATTGCCCGTCAGCACGATGAAATTGCGAAAACTCAGCGTCACGAAAATACCTTACTGCCTGCGGATTTTGACTACAGCAAGATCTCCGGCTTGTCTAACGAGGTTGTGGCCAAGCTGAGTGATGCCCGTCCTGAAACCATTGGTAAAGCGGCACGTATTTCAGGGATCACACCTGCGGCCATCTCGTTGTTGCTGGTATACCTGAAAAAGCACGGTTTGTTACGTAAACACGAAAAGCAGTCGGCATAAATGAGTATTGATCAACACGCACTACAGCAGATCCTGTCTGATGGTTTATCAGCAATGGATCTCACGTTAAACAACGAACAACAGCAACAACTGGTTGATTATGTTTCGCGAATCCACAAGTGGAACAAAGCGTTTAATTTAACGTCAGTGCGCGATCCTGAACAAATGATGGTTAAACACATTCTGGACTCGCTGGCAGTAGCACCGCATATCGACGGCAACAATTTGATTGATGTTGGTACCGGCCCAGGTTTACCGGGGATCCCGCTGGCAATCGTGTATCCCGATAAGCATTTTACCTTACTGGATAGTTTGGGGAAGCGGGTGCGCTTTATGAAGCAATGTGCGTTTGAGATGAAGTTAACTAATATCACGCCAATTCAAAGCCGGGTAGAAGACCACATTCCACAGCAATACTACGATGCAGTGCTGAGCCGGGCGTTTGCCTCGCTAAAAGATATGTTGCACTGGTGTCAGCATCTGGTAGATTCAGAAGGTAAGTTTCTGGCGTTAAAAGGCCAGTATCCGGCAGACGAAATTGCAGAGCTGGGCGAACATTTTGCAGTAACACGCTCTGTAAAGCTTACCGTTCCTGGTCTGGAGGGTGAGCGTCACCTGCTAACCGTGCAAAAATCATAACTGGAATTAACCGTGGCTAAAGTCATTGCGATTGCAAATCAAAAAGGTGGTGTGGGTAAAACCACCACAGCGGTGAACGTATCGGCGTCAATGGCAGCAACCAAGCGCAAGGTACTGTTAGTCGATCTGGATCCCCAGGGCAATGCCACAATGGGGAGCGGAGTTGATAAATACGAAGTGGACGCCACCAGTTACGAGTTGTTAATCGAAGATAAACCCATCGAAGAAGTGATTGTTAAGGGAACCACCGGTAAGTACGATCTGATCGCTGCCAATGGTGATGTTACCGCAGCCGAAATCAAGCTGATGGAACAGTTCGCGCGTGAAGTGCGTCTTCGCAATGCGCTGGCGTCGGTGCGGGATTACTATGACTTTATCTTTATTGACTGCCCGCCATCGCTGAACCTGCTAACGGTAAATGCGCTGGCTGCAGCCGATTCTATTTTGGTTCCCATGCAGTGCGAGTATTATGCCCTGGAAGGGTTAACCGCCTTGATGGACACCATTCAAAAGCTGGCTTCTGTAGTAAATCCAGCCCTGAAGATAGAAGGCGTGCTCAGAACCATGTATGATCCGCGCAACCGCCTGGCCAATGATGTATCAGAGCAGTTAAAACGTCATTTTGGTGAGCAGGTATATCGAACAGTTATTCCGCGAAACGTTCGATTGGCAGAAGCACCGTCATTTGGTGCACCAGCAATGTACTACGACAAATCGTCTACCGGTGCAAAAGCCTACCTGGCACTTGCTGGTGAAATACTGAGGCGTCGGGATAAAAGCAGCGAAATGCCTGCCAAGGCCAGTTAGTAAACACACACTCAGGCATTGAGGAAATTATGTCAGCAAAAAGAAGAGGACTCGGACGAGGCCTGGACGCATTACTTGCAACCAGTCAGTCAGCATCCCGCCAGGACGAAGAAGCCGGCAACGCGCAAAAAAGCGAACTGCGTAAAATCCCTATTGAATTTTTACAGCGTGGTAAATACCAGCCGCGTAAAGACATGTCGCCTGAAGCCCTCGAAGAACTTGCTTCGTCTATACGTTCACAAGGAGTTATCCAGCCCATTGTGGTTCGTACTATCGGTGATAACCGCTACGAAATTATTGCCGGTGAACGTCGTTGGCGTGCAGCGCAAATCGCCCAGCTCGACGTAGTGCCCTGTTTAATTAAAGACGTTCCTGATGAAGCTGCCGTTGCCATTGCGTTGATTGAAAACATACAGCGCGAAGATTTAAACGCGATGGAAGAAGCCCAGGCGCTTGAGCGTTTAATGAATGAATTTGAATTAACTCACGCTGAAGTTGCCGACGCAGTAGGTAAATCCCGAACCACTATTACCAACTTGTTACGGTTAAACAACCTTAACGAAGATGTAAAACTGTTAGTTGAGCACGGCGATATTGAGATGGGTCATGCCCGTGCGTTACTTGCACTGGATGGCGAAGCCCAATCTGAAGCTGCACAGGTCGTTTCAGGAAAGGGATTAACCGTACGCGATACCGAAAAACTGGTACGCAAATTACTCGAACCCGCCCCAATCAAGCCGGAAAAGAAAGTGGATCCGGATGTACAAAGTTTAATAGTGGAACTTTCTGAAAAAATGGGCGCTCAAGTGTCAATTGATCACAATGCCAAAGGAAAAGGGAAGTTAACCATTAATTTTAACGACCTTGACCAACTCGACGGCATACTTTCGCGCATTAAGTAATCAAACACCGGTATCGTTAGCCTTGCATCTAAGACAATAGTCTTAGATGCCCTCGACTATATTTCTGATATTGGGCTGGTAAATTTTCAGAATAACCTTCAGAATGCCTTTTACAGTTGAATTTAATCGCCAAAACAGTATACTTCTGACGCTTTTTATTCAGTGATGGCGAGCGGGTTTTGCAAGCAGCTAAAGGTATCGGTACTAAAGGTCAACATTTGGCACTCAAAGTACTACTCTTGCAGAGTTGCGCGGGTGTGGTTGCCTCTGGCATTGTTGCCATCCTGATGAGCCTGGACAGCGGCCTCGATGCGCTGGTAGGCGTGGTAGCGAACATAGTACCGGCTGGCATATTTGCCTTTTTTGCATTCAGATTCGCCGGTGCATCCAAGAACGACTTGGTCGTGCGGAGTTTTCGCAAAGGAATAGCACTTAAGTTGTTGTTCACTTTTTTAATATTTACATGGGTATTTAAGCACACAAATGTGCAGGTGTTACCTTTGTTTATCGGCTACATTGTGACGTTAGTCGCGCAATGGCCCGGAATGATTTATTTACATCGCGCGTAAGCAAACAATAAATAATTAATTACAACGCGATGATTGCCTGACCAACTCAACAGACGTTTATTCGTCGGGCAGAGCACAGCATTTTTTAACTTTAGATAATTTGGGAAAAAAATGGCAGCATCTGGTGGCGAACAAACCATAAGCGGTTACATTCAACACCACTTGACCAATGCTACTGTTGGTGAGGGCTTTATGGCCGTTCACGTCGACACGCTTGCCTGGTCTGTGGGGTTAGGGATTCTCTTCCTTTATCTTTTCCGTAAAGCAGCAAAGTCTATGACAGCTGGTGTACCTGGTAAGTTCCAGGCTGCGGTTGAGATCATCGTTGAGTTTGTGGATAACACAGTAAAAGGCACTTACCACGGTAAGAGCCCACTCATCGCACCATTAGCACTTACCATCTTTGTATGGGTATTGCTGATGAACCTGATGGACTTGGTTCCGGTTGACTTCCTGCCTTGGGCAGCACAGCAGATTGGCGCAGCAATGGGCTATGATCCGCATCACGTATACATGAAAGTGGTACCTACCACCGACGTCAACATGACCTTCGCACTGTCGCTGGGCGTGTTCATTCTGATGATTTTCTACAGTATCAAAATCAAAGGTGTAGGTGGCTTCTTAAAAGAATTGTATGCCCACCCGTTCAATACGCCGTGGTTATACTGGTTTAACTTTGTGTTGGAATTGGTATCACTGTTGGCTAAGCCACTGTCGTTATCACTTCGTCTATTCGGTAACTTGTACGCAGGTGAGCTAATCTTCATCCTGATTGCAGGCACGATGGGTCTGTGGCAGCTACCTCTGCACTTTATCTGGGCGGCATTCCACTTACTGGTTATTCCTTTGCAGGCGTTCATTTTCATGATGTTGACCATCGTGTATCTGAGCTTGGCCAGCGAAGAACATTAATTTTTGATTGACTAACTTTTTAATATTTAACTTCCAAACTTAAAGGTGAAAAAACTATGGAAATTTTAGGTAATCTGTACATTGCAGTTGGTATCCTGATCGGCCTGTGTGCACTTGGTCCTGCGATCGGTTTCGGTCTGTTAGGTGGTAAATTCCTGGAGTCGGCTGCCCGTCAACCAGAATTAGCACCAACACTGCAGGTAAAAATGTTCATCGTAGCAGGTCTGATCGATGCGATCGCGATGATCGGTGTTGCTATTGCCCTGTTCCTACTGTTCGTTGAAAGCGCAAAGTTTGCTGTATAAGCACCGACTAACTTTTATCAACGAATAGAGGGGGAGCGGTTGTGAACATCAACCTTACTCTAATTGGCGAATTAATTGCTTTCATCGTTTTCGTGTGGTTCTGTATGGCGAAAGTCTGGCCACCGATCATGGCAGCAATTGAAGAGCGTCAGAAGAAAATAGCCGATGGGCTGGAAGCTTCTGAGCGCGCCGAAAAAGATTTAGAGCTTGCTCAGGCGAAAGCCACCGAGCAGCTGAAAGAAGCGAAAGTACAAGCAGCGGAAATTATCGAGCAGGCCAAAAAGCGCGCCAATCAACTTGTTGATGAGGAAACGCAACGTGGTCATGCTGAGCGCGAGAAAATTATCACGCAAGGTTATGCCGAAATCGAAGCTGAGCGCAATCGTGCCAAAGAGGAACTGCGTAAGCAGGTAGCAGCTCTGGCTGTTGCTGGTGCACAGCAGATCCTTCAACGTGAAATCGACGCCAGCGCGCAAAGCGACATTGTTGAAAAACTTGTCGCCGAGCTTTGAGATAGGAGATGAGCCATGTCTGAATTGACAACCGTAGCTCGTCCTTATGCTAAAGCGGCGTTTGATTTTGCAGTTGAGCATAACGCCATTGCACAATGGCAGGACATGCTGGGCTTTGCCGCAGCGGTAGCGAGCAACGAGACAGTAAGCCAACTGTCTGGTGGTTCAATGGCCGCTGACAAGCTGGCAGAACTGTACATTAATGTTTGTGGCGATTCGCTCGACACACATGGTCAGAACCTGATTAAGGTTCTGGCAGAGAATAAACGTTTAACCGCCCTGCCAGAGATTTCTGTGCTGTTTAATTTGCTTAAAGCAGAATACGACAAAGAAATCGAAGTGGTTGTAACCGCTGCGTCTGAACTGACCAGTACACAAACCACTAATCTGAGCGCAGCGTTGGAAAAACGTTTGGCACGTAAAGTGAAGCTTATTTGTAACGTGGACCCTGCCCTTGTTGCCGGTATGGTAATTAAAGCCGGTGACACAGTCATCGATGGTTCCGTCAAGTCTAAATTGAACCGTCTCGCAGACGCGTTGCAAGCATAACGGGGATAAGAGCATGCAACTTAATTCCACTGAAATTGCAGAACTGATCAAGAAAAGAATTGAACAGTTTGATGTAACCAGTGAAGCACGCAATGAAGGTACTATCGTCGCAGTAACCGACGGTATCATTCGCATTCACGGCCTGGCCGATGTCATGCAGGGTGAGATGATTGAGCTTCCTGGTGGTCGTTACGCGATTGCACTAAACCTTGAGCGAGACTCAGTTGGTGCAGTTGTTATGGGTCCTTACTCGGACCTGCAAGAAGGACAAAAAGTCCAGTCTACCGGCCGTATTCTTGAAGTACCGGTAGGGCGTTCGCTGTTGGGTCGTGTTGTAAACACCCTGGGTGCGCCAATTGATGGTAAAGGTGCAATCGATGCCGAAGGTTTTGAACCGGTTGAGAAAATTGCACCTGGTGTTATCGAGCGTCAATCAGTAGACCAGCCGGTACAAACTGGTTACAAGTCTGTTGACTCGATGATTCCAATCGGCCGTGGCCAGCGTGAGCTGATCATCGGTGACCGTCAGACTGGTAAAACAGCGATGGCTGTTGATGCCATCATCAACCAGAAAGGCACAGGCGTTAAGTGTGTTTACGTAGCGGTTGGTCAAAAGGCCTCTACTATTGCAAACGTAGTGCGCAAGCTGGAAGAGCACGGCGCGATGGCTCACACCATTGTTGTTGCTGCTTCTGCTTCTGAGTCTGCTGCCCTGCAATACCTGGCACCTTACTCTGGTTGCACTATGGGTGAATACTTCCGTGACCGCGGTGAAGACGCTCTGATCGTATACGATGATTTGTCTAAGCAAGCTGTTGCTTACCGTCAGATCTCATTGCTACTGAAGCGCCCACCAGGCCGTGAAGCTTACCCAGGTGACGTATTCTATTTGCACTCACGTCTGCTAGAGCGTGCTGCACGTGTAAACGAGCAGTATGTTGAGCGTTTCACCAAAGGTGAAGTGAAAGGCAAAACCGGTTCATTAACCGCGCTGCCAATCATTGAAACTCAGGCTGGTGACGTTTCTGCATTCGTACCTACCAACGTAATCTCGATTACAGACGGTCAGATCTTCTTAGAAACTGACTTGTTCAACGCAGGTATCCGTCCGGCGGTTAACGCTGGTATCTCGGTATCTCGTGTAGGTGGTGCGGCACAAACTAAAATCGTTAAGAAGCTGGGTGGCGGTATCCGTCTTGCCCTGGCTCAGTACCGTGAATTGGCGGCTTTCTCGCAGTTCGCATCTGACCTTGACGAAGCGACTCGTTCACAGCTTGAGCACGGTGAGCGCGTTACCGAACTAATGAAACAGAAACAGTACACGCCACTGTCAGTGGGTGAGACTGGTGTTTCCCTGTTCGCGGTAGAGAAAGGCTTCCTGAAAGACGTGGAACTGAACAAGATCCTGGATTTCGAAGCGGCCTTACATTCATACATGAACAGCGAATACGCTGATCTGATGAAGACTATCAACGAAACAGGTAACTACAACGCTGACATTGAGTCACAGTTGAATGACGCTTTAACTAAATTTAAAGCGACACAAACTTGGTAATCAATGGTGCTGACCGAAAGGTCAGCACATCACGTTGAGTAATCGGAGAGATAGTCATGGCCAGCGGTAAAGAGATAAAAGGTAAGATTGGGAGTATCAAGAATACTCAAAAGATTACCAGTGCGATGGAAATGGTTGCTGCGTCTAAAATGAAAAAGGCGCAGGAGCGCATGGCCTCCGGTCGTCCATATGCACAAAATATGCTTAAAGTGATTGGTCACATTGCTAACGGTAA
>NZ_JBLBUE010000170.1:0-7198 GCF_047290655.1 Alteromonas sp. AMM-1
ATAGATTAAGGCCATGCGCGGATTCTTAGACAGTGTGTGCTGATGCTTAATCAGAAAATCCCAGTATAAATAGTTAAATGGGCAGGCCTTCGCTCCGGTCTTTTTAGACACCGCATAGCCACAATTTTTACAATAATCAGACATCCGGTTGATGTATTGCCCGCTGGCAATATAGGGTTTACTGGCCAGTTTTCCGCCATCTGCGAACAGTATCATGCCGCTGACGTTGGGCATTTCCACCCATTCATAAGCATCGGCATACACCAACAAGTACCATTCATTTACTGCAACAGGATCCAAACCCGCGAGCAGACTGAAATTACCAATAACCATTAAACGCTGAATGTGATGAGCGTAAGCATGTTTTTTGGTATCACCAATACACTGGCGCATACAGTTCATATTGGTGTGCGCAGTCCAGTAAAAGTCCGGCAATGCCCTGCTGTGCTCAAAAAAGTTGTCGTGTTTTAATGCAGGCATGCAATGCCAGTAAAATCCCCTTACGTATTCCCGCCAGCCCAGTATTTGCCTGATAAAGCCTTCAACTGCATTTAGCGGTGCGGCGTTGTTGAAGTAGGCCTGTTCTGCCATTTGCATTACCTCCAACGGTAACAGCAAACCGCAGTTCAAATAAAACGATAGATGCGAATGAAACAGCCAAACGTCACCTTCCCGCATGGCATCCTGATAATCGCCAAATGACGGTAAACGCTGCTCAATAAATTGTTTCGCGACTTCCATTGCTTGCTCACGTGTTACTGCATAGCAAAAGTCTTTGGCGCTGCCCATATGGTCGTTGAATACATCTTCAACCAGTGAAATTACAGACTGGGTGATGTTATCAGGCGCAACGGTATAGGGTTTGGGGGGACGTATATCCGATGGCATGGATTTTCTGTTGTCATGGTCGAAGTTCCACTTACCGCCAATGGGCTGACTGCCTTCCATTAACAAACCAGTTTGTTTGCGCATTTCCCGGTAAAAATACTCCATGCGCCACTGCTTTCTGCCGTCGGCCCAGTCACTGAATTGCTCAGGTGTTGATATAAATCGGTTGTCTGGGCGTATGTCAACCAGCACACCCAGCACTTGCTGCCATTGCTGCATACTCTTTAGTAAACGGTATTCACCGGGAAAGGTAACCACCACAGAAGAACAATCAAAGCGGCGTAGTGCACACTTTACTTCGTCTAGCAGCGAGCCCTGATTATCCGGGTCGTCGTAATAACGATACGCTACGGTATAACCGGCCTCTGTGAGTTCAGCGGCAAAATGTCGCATGGCTGAAAAAATCAATACGATTTTCTTTTTGTGATGTTTTACATAAGTGGCTTCTTCGCGCACTTCCGCTATCAATATCACATCGTTTTGTTTATCGCAGTCAGTGAGACTTGATATGTTGTGGCTTAACTGATCGCCCAACACCAGTCTGAGTACACCAGCCATTTATTTACCTTTTGTATCGGCAAAAGCATCGAGTGCCCGTTGCCTGCTCGCTTTTAAATCCACTATGGGTTTGGGATAATTTTTGCCAAGTATCACACCGGCATACGCCATAATGTTGGGTGGTGCTTCCCAGGGTTTATGTATATATTTATCAGGTATTTTTGCCAGTTCAGGGCAGTATTTCTTTACGTATTCCCCTTGCTTATCAAATTTTTCACCCTGTAATACCGGGTTAAAGATCCTGAAATACGGCGCAGCATCGGCGCCTGAGCCCGCTACCCACTGCCAACTGGCAGCATTACTTGCCCGGTCTGCATCCAGTAAGCAATCCCAGAACCAACGCTCGCCTTTACGCCAGTCTATCAATAGATTCTTCACCAGAAAGGAACCCACTATCATGCGGACACGATTATGCATGTAACCGGTTTGCCATAATTCACGCATACCAGCATCAACAATGGGGATACCCGTTTGGCCTTTAGACCATGCCTTAAACCCCGTTTCATCATCGCGCCATCTGAAATGATTAAACTGCGGATTAAAATTGTCAGTTGGCAGGGTTGGAAAGTGATACAACAGGTAGTAGCTAAATTCCCGCCAGCCTAATTCACTTAAAAAACAATCAAGGTGTGTGTTGTCAGGCTGGTTAAAAGCGTCGTTCAGGGCATACCAAACCTGATTGGGAGAAATCTCGCCGAAGTGCAGATGCGGCGACAAATGGGATGTGCCTTTAACAGACGGAATATTTCGTTGGTCTTCATAGCCTTTAGCGGCATTGCTGATGAATTCACTTAACTGAGCCGCCGCCCCTTCTTCCCCTGGTTGCCAGTGATCATAAAACTCACTGGCCCAATCGAGGGTGGGCAATAAATTAAGTGAATCAATAGCAAGCCCAATGCTACTCACGTTTGCGAAGTTGATTGTCTCTGGTGCGGCGATAGGATAACGAGGGCTGGTTGCCTGTAAACAACCTTTGCGGTAATAAGGGGTAAAGACTTTGTATACACCACCGTCTTGCTTGCGAATACTCATGGGCTCCCACAACAAGCTCGCATTAAAGCTAGACACCACACAACCGGCCTCTTTTAACGCGTGCTTGATAACGGTGTCGCGTTCAATGGCAGCCGGCTCGTAACATCGGTTCCAGAATACCGCTTTTGCGTTAAAAGCTGAGACCAATTCAGGAAGTATAGTGCGAGGATCGCCCTCAAACACCTGAAGATGCCCATTAAGCTTATTGTTCAACGCATTGAGTGAGTGATGCAACCACCAGTTTGCCGCCCCTCCGGGCTGTTCGTCGGTATGAATGGTGATGTCTTTAATAAACACCGGGACAATAGCACCTGCGTCAACCGCTGCCTGAAGTGCCGGATTGTCTTTTATTCGCAAATCTTGTCTGAACCAAACCAAATTTACCGGTTGAGTCACGGGTTATCCTTCTTTGATATTTGAGCATTACTACGTAATTCAGGACAAAACGATCGCCTCTCCTGAATAAATACTGTGTTTCTGGATGTATATTTTTTTGAATTTCGCACGCGTTGTGAATCCGAATACATCAGTACATCGTAATAATGGCATGAAAACACACAGTACGACTGGCCTTTACTGGTTCAGACATGATTTAAGACTTCACGACCAGCCTTCGCTTGCTAAAACAGCTCAGCAATGCGATGCCCTCATTCTATTGTATGTTATTGATCCTAAATGGTTTAAAACCAACCAGTTTGAACTGGTTGCAATGGGAGCCCACCGTCAGCAATTTTTGTATGAATCGCTGGTAACTCTTAACGACAACTTAAAAGCAAATAATCAAACACTGCATGTAGTGGTGGGCGACCCGGTAGAAACGGTTTGCTCTATGATTCGCGAGCATAACATCTCAATTTTTGGCTTTGGTAACCATCAGGGCTTTTACGAACGCCAGCAGATAAACAGCGTAGTGAGAAAGTTTGACTCTCTCACCATTGTAAGCAGCCATAACGCGAGTTTATTTACGCCCGATTCACTGCCATTTTCACTTGATAACATGCCTGATGGATTCACCCCGTTCAGAAAGCAGGTAGAGCAACGGGTAATGCCCGAGCCGTGTGTACCCGCACATTATGGCTTTCCACCGCCTCCGGCAATAGCGCAGACAGATTGGCAGACATTACCGTTACACCATGGCGCCATATCCGCTTTTCAGGGCGGAGAAAACGCAGCGCTTAAACAATTGCAATACTACCTGTTCGACAGCGACTTAGTTGCAACCTACAAGGAATCCCGTAACGGACTGGATGGTTGGGACTACTCAAGTAAATTGTCAGCCTG
The DNA here is from genome assembly GCF_047290655.1 of Alteromonas sp. AMM-1. Lineage (NCBI taxonomy): Bacteria > Pseudomonadati > Pseudomonadota > Gammaproteobacteria > Alteromonadales > Alteromonadaceae > Alteromonas > Alteromonas sp. AMM-1. The sequence goes on from NZ_JBLBUE010000170.1 coordinate 3,760, forward strand.
GCTGGCCAATGGGTGTGTGTCCCCGCGCCGGGTATATCAGGAACTCAAGCGTTACGAGCGTGAACGCACTGAAAATGACTCTACGTACTGGCTTTACTTTGAACTTCTCTGGCGGGAGTTCTTCTATTGGCAGCAGGCCAAACACGGTAGTAAATGGTTTAGTCAAACTGGCATTAAAAACACTATCTCCCACTCAGCATGCAACACAGATATCATCAAGCAGTGGCAAGCAGGCCAAACCGACAACGCTTATGTAAACGCCTGTTTGCGGCAACTCAATGCCACCGGCTACCTCTCAAATCGCGGTCGTCAATGGGTAGCGAGCTATTTTGTGAATGAACTGGCACAAGATTGGCGCTTTGGTGCAGCCTATTTTGAGCAACAACTCGTTGATTATGATGTAGGCGCTAACTGGGGAAATTGGCAATACCTTGCTGGGGTCGGCAGCGACCCTCGAGGACAACGTCAGTTCAATCTGGCCAAACAAGCACAAATGTATGATCCCAGTAGGCAATTCCTTCGATTATGGGGCGAACGTAATGCTTCCTGATAAAACGCTTATCTTTTGTGATCTTTAAGCCATTCATTTAGTAATTTAATCTGACCACATTTATAGGCCGCAAACATCAGCCTAATGGAGTTAGACAATATTTCACTATCACTCCAACCAGTTTTTTGCTGGATCTCGTCGTAACAACTCAATGCCTCCGGGCTAACATAGCCTCTCACCTGTTTCTTGCCTGCTTCTTTTTGGCGATCGCGGAATCGCTTTTGTTTGTCTGCATTTACCCGCGGATTATTTTTAGGCTGTGTCATGAATTCACTATACACTTAATGGAAAATAGAAACCGTGCTGCGTAAGAACGAAGACGTACGCAACACATCCGTTTTGCTATGTTTTCATTGTAGCACGGCGGGATAATGCAAAAAAATTACTGTTCAGAGTTGTTTAGCTTACAAGTGTTCGCTAAATTACACGGGAATTTTTATTTCGATGGGAAAACAATGACAACTAATAAATCAAGTTTCACCAGAGAGGACCTGCTAGCCTGTAGTCGTGGTGAGATGTTTGGCCCGGGTAACAGCCAGTTACCGGCTCCTAATATGCTGATGATGGACCGTATTAACCTTATCGCTGAAGAAGGCGGTGAATTTGGAAAGGGTCAAATTATTGCAGAACTGGATATTACACCCGATCTTTGGTTTTTCGATTGTCACTTCCCTGGCGATCCAGTTATGCCAGGATGTTTAGGATTAGACGCAATGTGGCAATTAGTTGGTTTCTTCCTTGGATGGAGCGGTGGTCCGGGCAAAGGCCGTGCATTAGGCGTGGGTGAAGTAAAATTTACCGGACAAATTCTACCGACAGCAAAGAAAGTAACCTATAAGATTCAAATGAAGCGCGTAGTTAAACGCCGTTTGTTTATGGGTTTGGCTGATGGCGTAGTAGAAGTGGATGGGCGTGAAATTTACGCAGCGAAAGATTTGAAAGTGGGTCTGTTCCAGGATACCAGTTCTTTCTAAGCCAACTGTCTGAATACATCCTGTAAAAAAGCCCCTTGCTGGGGCTTTTGACTAAAGAGATGTTAACGAACCGTCATTCCTAACTGACGGTCTTCCATGGCCTCTCTCCACCCACCTAACCACTCTGAACGAGCATCACTCGCCTGAAACGGACATAGTTCTTTAGAGCGACCGCTAATTCCAGCATGATAACCTTTTGCATGGGCGCGAGTCAGTTTATCTCTTTTCTGTCTTTTCCTTGAATAGCCTCTTTAATTGGATTGAACCAGTGAACGCATTCGGCCAACGACTCAAATCTTTAGTCAATGCAGACGTGGCAATTAATTTGTTCACCTCTACTTAGATAGTGCATGTAGCCAGGTGGTTCAAGAATCTTTATTTTTTTTTGCTATTGACAAATTCTAAGTTAATGAAAGACTTTCGGTTTTTATATTACATTTTTTTTGCATAATTGTTTCAGGTTTTAAAAGTAAACGCTATAAGCATAGCGCTTCTTAATTATTAAGCTATTAAGACAAACTTTTATACTGCCTAATAGAAAAATACCCCGCTATTGCGAGGTATTTATTATGCGAGCTAAACGAAATATCCTAACGGAATTTCCGGCGGAAAATAGCTAACACGCCTAATACGAGTAAACCGTATAATGGCAGTGATGCGCCTTTTCGTTCGTAGTTTTCATCTTCATCGCTATCGCATTGTTCGATGTCGTTTACGCCGGTTGGACTCAATTTAACCGCAATCACCCGGGTGATATCGTTAGTGTCACCACTATCGGTTAGCACTTCTTCACCGGTAATATACACCTGCGGGCTCTTGTACATGGCATTGGCAACAATTTCATTGTTGTCGTTAATGTCGTTGGCCGTAACCAGCGTATATTGCGCTTGTTGTTCGCAAGTAAGCAGCGTGTTCAAATCAATGAACTCACCAACATTGATGTCGTACATAAAAGCGCGTAACTGGCGATCAGTTTGCACACTGGAATCGTACTCGCCCTCACCCACAATGATACCGTTGTTGTTAATGGCACGTGGATTTACCGCTGCAGTGGCAAAAAATCCATCAGGGTAAATGGCTTCGCCGCTTTCAACGTTATAAATAAACATCTGCTCGCGGGCTACACCATTGCTTTCACGCAATACATTCCCTACTACCCAGTCATCGTTGTTAATGGCGGTAGCGGTACTTTTCAGGTTCTCGTCACGAGGTAACAGCTCAACAACTTCACCGTCAACAAAGGCGGTAGCCACGATAACACTATAACGTCCAGCATTGCTGCCTGGTAATGTATAAATAACCGTTTCACCCGTTGACGACTCACCCACTGCAACGCCGTTGTCGTTAATATCGAATGCCTTGCTGTAGTAACTCAATAAGTTACTGGTTTCTTCCGGGGTAAAAACCATACCATAAGCTGTGGTATTGACTACGTTGCCCTGAGAATCCAAATTCCAGATTGTCGCGCGACGATAACCGGCTGACAACAAGGTACTTTCGCTGGCAATCAGGTTGTAGCGGCATAGCTCAATGGGCGTCGAACCGCGGGTTTCGTCATCTTCACAGTTTTCTGCCGCGTCAATATATGTATCAGTAAATGCCGCGCTGCTGTATCCGGCAACCTGCAGTTGGCTGTTTATAGCAAACGCTTCACCATAGCCACCTAATGGTTCATCTTCTGCTGGCGTAAGCACTTTAGAAATACCATTAACCTGCACAAAAGGCTGAATTGGCATATCGTTCACGATGTAAGTCAAATCATCGCCGTCATCAGTGGTGTAATCGACTTCAAAGAACGCACCATTGGCAGTACCAACAAAATAATCACCGCCAAATGAATCACGTACTTTAGTGAAGGCGCTACGGCTGTAATCCTCGAATTCTTCTTTGATGACGTCAAAACCAGGGATCAAAT
>NZ_JBLBUE010000171.1:0-7072 GCF_047290655.1 Alteromonas sp. AMM-1
GTATGTTTACATTTATGGTATTACGTACTCGAAAAGAACAATAATGATGAGTACCGAACAAGACATTATCGAACGCTATGGCTCGGTGATAAAAGCGCTGATCCCCTACCAGCAACGAGGCAGATTGCTTGAGGGGTTGAACCGCTTTTCGTCGCGACTAAGTGCACAAGCCCGCAACGTGATCAAAAACGAAGTCATTCGTTTAACCTCACAAACTGACGCACCAGCCGATAACTCGGCATTTGCCCAATTTCCGGTTAAAAAGTTTGCCCACTTTGGGATCACCATGACGCTCGACCGCGTAGGCGCAGAGATACTGAAGCGGGAAACGGCCAGGTATCTCGATCAATACACGGTAGGTGTGTTCGAATCGATTACCAACTCCGATTTTTACAAAAACCAGGTTACCCGCAAACTACGCCAGAAGATCATTCAAGCATTCACCGTGCAATCACAAAGTTACAAAGACATTGTGTTTGATGATGATTTGTCGATTACCCCCCACTTTTCCGTATCGACCATAGCATATCAGAATGGCAGAAGTCTCACCGTAGTAGCACTCAGCGCAACGGAAATTACCGTAGCGTGCACTCGCTCGCCCAAATTTGCCGATGAACCACTGCCGTTTACGTTTCCCGACATTATGGGATTGTGTAAAGCCAACCAGGAAATTCATTACCGATTTAAAGATGTGGAGTTTAGCAGCCGCACTCAGCGTCATCATGCTACCCTGACACTGGCCGAGCAAGATGCCGAATGGCAGCCTAAAATTGCCAAATACCTTGCTGGAGCAGCATTGCGTTTGCCACTGGAACGCGATTTGGAAATTGAACGGACCATGCAAGCGTTGGATCGCGACCGCATAGTAGAAAACTCGCCCTGGATCCCGGTGTTTCTGCGCAAAGAGCAGGAAACCTTTATTCCGACCATGGTAATGCTTACCGGAACCAATACCGAGCGCAACCCTGGCTGTCGGGCTACCCGCTTTTTACCGGGTAAGAGCCGCTTTAAACGCATCATGGACGAATTACAGCGCTACAATGAAACTTACGTTTTCAGAACTACCGTTACGGCAGGAACCGGCAAGCCCATAGAACTTTGCGCGACCCTCAGAGAATTAGAACAAGTACAGCTACTAGGCTTTTTTATTAAGCTGGCAGAAGAATCCGACGGTCTGTCGATTTGGCAATATCGCTTGAGTGAGATACCCGAGACTGACCGTAGCAATGCAATGACCATTCAGGACATCAGCAGTGAAGATTCCGAGCTGATCCCACAACTCAAGCACATTGTTTATGTGCGAATGGTAAATGACGAGCTGGGTAAGCTCAAAGCATTTATCCCCATTGAAAAAGCCAAATTACCTAAGCAAGTTAGCGATGCCGATGAATGTTGGCCCCTGCACTTTGTAATGGAGGAAGGCAACGATCGCCGGGCTGAGCCGCGTTACCGCATTGAGAAAAGTGCCAGTGTGAAGTTTGGTTTATTAACCAGTTACGATGCCATTGTGCGTGATTTTTCGTTGAGCGGTATGCAAATTGAATTGCTAGGCCCGCCGCAGGAAAGTCCCCCGGAATTCATTAAAGTGAATGTACCGGATTTAAAAATGAAGGGCATGCGGTATCAGGTGTTGAATTATTCACCGCAAAATTACGTTATGCGTTTAAGACTGGAAGCCAACGATGCTAACAGTAAGCTTGCCACCAAAATTTCAGGTCAGAACGCCTCTCTGCTTAAGATTCGCAATATCGAACAGCAGCAAAAAGTGTATTTTCGCTACTTGTGGGAACTGGCATCGCGCAATCAGCCGCATATAGCCATTCAGGTTATTCACGGCAGACAAATGTATAGCCGTTTAAAAACCGTGTACATTCCCGAGCAAAGCAATGATTTGTACCCGTTTAAACAGGTTACCAATGAAGTCCCATTGCACGGGTTTGTGGCTGATATGGACAAATCACCGCCCGACTCCAGCGCGCTAAAACGGTTATTACAACAAGCTAATCGCTATCACATGGCTATTCACTGTGAACGCAAAGCCGATCAACGGTTGATTGCGTTAACCGCCCATGAGTGCTTTGCCAGCAAGTTGCGCAAGCAAATCGTGCAGTATCTGGAAGAAAGTAAAGTGATCCTGTGCGCAACTACATTGGAGTGTCACCCAAATGTGCGCGTTACCACGCCAATGACCAAACAGCGGCTGGCACTACTCTCTAAAGTGGATATGGATGTTTATGAAAAGCTGCTAAACCTTCAGCATACCTATTCTCATGTGATACATCTGATCGACATATCACCATTGGCTCAAGCGCTAACACTGGCGCAATACGTACCCACTGAAAGCAGCGACACAGGAGCAAGTGAAGGCGGAGAAAACACGCCTGCTTAGGCAAGCCGTTCTGTGGCCCGCCAGGTTCCAAATTCCATTTACAATGTGCGGGTCATAAAGCAGCTGTTTGGGTCGTCGGTGTAGTCTGCGAAAGGCCCGCAAAATTCAAATCCGTGACTTAAATACAGTTGTCTGGCGGGTTCAAAAAACGCCATCGAGCCGGTTTCCAGATACAGCGTACGAATACCGCGTTGCTCGGCAAAGGCTATCAGATGCTTCAGCAGTTGTTTGGCGGTCCCTTTGCCTCTTGCTGCTTTAGGCGTGCGCATGGATTTAATCTCAGCTTGCTGAGCATCCAATAGCTTGATAGCAATACATCCCAGTAAGGTTCCCTGCAAGGTTCTCTGTAAGCTACCCTGCTCCCAGGCGCTGATAAAAGTAATCGAAGGGTGACGCAAACCTGTCAAATCCAGTGCATGTACACTCTCTGGCGGTGACGTTGCGCGCATATCAGCCAGATGTTCTTCCAATAAAGCGTGAATAGCCGGATGGGTGAGATCATCTACAATAATGTGCATTATTAAATCATGCCTTTTAAGCGAGCCAGTCCAAATGCATTACAGGTGGTGGCATCCATAATGTCGCCGGCCAGGATTTTGCGCTCCAGCTCAGCAACCGGCATTTTATAAACTTCCAGGCCTTGTTCCGTTTCTTCTAAATCCTGTGAAGACTGAGACAGCCCTTTGGCCACAAAAATATGATAGCGCTGCGAACACATGCCAAAGGCCAGAAACTGTTCTGCAACCGCAAACCATTGTGACGCAACTAAACCGCATTCTTCTTTCAATTCAGCTTTAGCAACGGCTAACGGCTCAAATTCAGCATCCCCTTCTTTCGCGCCCTGAGGAAACTCAAGGTGACGGCCTTTAACCGGATACCTGAATTGCTCAACCATGTAAACCTCATCGCCATCCAGTGCAATCACCACAACAAAATCCGGTTTATCTACCACGCCATAAATACCACGATAGCCATCTTCCCGGCCGATGCTGTCCTCACGTACCGTCATCCAGCGGTTCTGGTACACCACTTTTGTGTCGAGGGTAAAAATTTCGTCTTGTTGCTGGTCGTCCATGGCATCTTTTCCGTTGGGTTTAACATGAAAAAGTGGAGCTTAGGCTCCACTTAGTAAGAAGAATTATTACTAGATATATTCTACCGCAACAATTTCATATTCCACTTTGCCAGATGGCGTTTGAATATTCACAATGTCGTCAAGCTCTTTACCAATCAGACCACGGGCGATAGGCGAATTTACCGAAATTAGGTTTTCTTTGATGTTTGCTTCATCGTCACCCACGATTCGGTAAGTGGTTTCTTTGTCGGTGTCCAGATTCATAATGGTCACGGTAACACCAAAAATGACTTTGCCATTGTTTGGCATTTTAGTCACATCGATGATTTGTGCGTTTGACAGTTTACCTTCGATATCCTGAATACGTCCTTCACAGAAGCTTTGCTGCTCGCGGGCTGCATGGTATTCAGCGTTTTCCTTTAGGTCACCGTGCTCTCGGGCTTCGGCAATGGCAGCAATAATTCTGGGACGTTGAACCGATTTGAGTTCGTTCAGTTCTTCACGCAAAAGCGCTGCCCCACGAGCTGTCATAGGATATTGCGTCATTGTGTCATTCTCACTTTTACAAATTGTTGCTCATTAATGAAAAATGCGCCCGGCAGGCGCAATTTTCAAGATTTATTAACTGGATGAACGAACAGGATACTAGGTATCCTGTTCGCTGTCATCAGCCGTTTATTCTGGCGTGCAATTCCTGCACTGAAGTAACCTTACCGCGGTCATCGGCTGATTTGGCCTGAACCGTCGCAAATGCCGCATTCATGGTAGTAGTGTACGTTACTTTGTTAAGCAGAGCTTCTCTACGGATATACACCGAGTCGGTGATAGCCTGACGGCCTTCCGTAGTGTTTACAATGTAAGCGTACTCACCATTTTTGATGGCATCCACAATGTTCGGGCGACCTTCAGACAGTTTATTCACTACAGACACTTCAATACCCTGAGCGCGCAGGAATTCTGCGGTGCCGCGGGTACATTCAATTCTGAAGCCACTGTCAATCAACTTCTTAGACAAATCAACCAGCTTTGCTTTGTCGTTCTGACGAACCGACAGCAAGGCTTTACCAGGCTTAGGCAGTGGCGCACCAGCACCCAGGTTGGCTTTCGCGTACGCTTCTTCAAACGTGTCGCCTACACCCATAACTTCACCGGTAGAGCGCATTTCCGGGCCTAACAGTGGATCTACGCCCGGGAACTTGGCAAATGGCAATACCACTTCCTTCACCGAGTAGAACGGTGGGATCACTTCCTTAGTGAAGCCCTGCTCTTTCAGTGATTTACCAGCCATTACCCTGGCAGCAATTTTTGCCAGCGGCACACCGGTAGCCTTAGATACAAACGGCACTGTACGGGCAGCACGAGGGTTAACTTCGATCAGATATACCTCACCACCTTTGATGGCAAACTGCGTGTTCATCAAACCAATAACACCCAGTTCAAGCGCCATGGCTTTAACCTGTTCACGCATCACGTCCTGAATCTCTTTTGACAGTGAATGCGATGGCAGTGAACATGCTGAGTCACCCGAGTGAACACCGGCTTGTTCAATGTGTTCCATGATGCCGCCAATCACAACATCGGTGCCATCACACACGGCGTCGATATCAACTTCAATGGCGTCGTCAAGGAAGCGATCAAGCAGTACCGGTGAGTCGTTAGACACTTTCACTGCTTCGTTCAGATAACGTCTCAGATCTTTCAGGTCGTACACGATTTCCATTGCACGGCCGCCCAGTACATACGAAGGACGCACCACCAGCGGGAAGCCGATTTCTTCGGCTTTGGCCAGAGCCTGTTCCATGTTGCTTACCGTGGCGTTAGCTGGTTGTTTAAGACCCAGCTTATTTACCATCTGCTGGAAGCGTTCGCGGTCTTCTGCGCGGTCGATTGCCTCAGGCGAAGTACCGATAATCGGTACACCATTGGCTTCCAGAGCGCGAGCCAGTTTCAGCGGCGTTTGGCCACCGTATTGCACGATAACGCCTTTCGGCTTCTCTACTGCAACGATTTCCAGTACGTCTTCCAAAGTCACAGGTTCAAAGTACAGACGATCAGACGTATCGTAGTCGGTTGATACGGTTTCCGGGTTACAGTTAACCATAATGGTTTCGTACCCATCTTCACGCATAGACAGTGCAGCATGCACACAGCAGTAATCAAATTCGATACCCTGACCAATACGGTTTGGACCACCGCCCAGAACCATAATCTTTTCGCGATCCGACGGCGCAGCTTCACACTCTTCGTCGTAGCTTGAATACATGTAAGCAGTGCTGGTAGAAAACTCAGCCGCACAGGTATCCACGCGCTTGTACACAGGAGAAATACCCATGCCACGGCGGGTATTACGTACATCGCTTTCGCCCACGTTAGTAAGGGTGGCAATGCGCGCGTCAGAGAAACCTTTGCGCTTCAGTGTACGCATCAGCGTTGCGTCGATTTGGCTTAAACCAATTTCGGAAATGTGATTTTCCAGCTTAACCAGTTCTTCAATTTGCACCAGGAACCAAGGGTCTACGTTAGTCAGGTTAAAGACTTCGTCTACACTCATGCCCATACGGAATGCATCAGCAATGTACCAAATGCGTTCTGCACCGGGTTCACGCAGCTCATAAATTAGCTTAGTGCGGGCTTCCGGGTCCTGCAGATCAACCATTGGGTCTAAACCGCTGGCCCCCACTTCCAGGCCACGCAGTGCTTTTTGCAACGATTCCTGCTGATTACGGCCGATTGCCATTACTTCACCCACAGACTTCATCTGTGTAGTAAGACGATCGTTTGCGCCAGCAAATTTTTCGAAGTTAAAGCGTGGAATTTTGGTAACCACGTAGTCAATCGCTGGTTCAAACGACGCTGGGGTTAAACCGCCAGTAATATCATTGGCCAGTTCATCCAGGGTGTAACCTACTGCCAGCTTGGCAGCCACTTTCGCGATTGGGAAACCGGTTGCTTTAGAAGCAAGTGCTGATGAACGGGATACGCGAGGGTTCATCTCGATGATGACCAGACGACCTGTTTTTGGATCCACACCAAACTGTACGTTTGAACCGCCGGTTTCTACGCCGATTTCACGCAGTACTGCCATGGCAGCATTACGCATGATTTGGAATTCTTTGTCGGTTAGGGTTTGCGCTGGCGCTACCGTGATTGAGTCACCAGTGTGCACCCCCATCGGGTCGAAGTTTTCAATGGTACACACAATAATGCAGTTGTCTGCTTTATCGCGCACCACTTCCATTTCGTACTCTTTCCAACCAATCAGTGATTCATCGATCAGCAGCTCGTTGGTAGGTGACAAGTCCAGACCACGGGTACAGATTTCATTGAATTCATCAATGTTGTACGCAATACCGCCGCCGCTGCCACCCATGGTGAAAGACGGACGAATGATGCAAGGAAAACCAAGGTCATCGGCCGCAGCGCGCGCCTCTTCCATCGTGTGTGCAATGTGGCTACGTGGCGTTTCTAAGCCAATTGCCTTCATCGCCTTATCAAAACGATCTCTATCTTCAGCCTTATCAATCGCATCGGCATTCGCGCCGATTAACTGAACACCATATTTTTCGAGAACACCTTGACGATCCAAATCGAGAGCGCAATTCAGAGCA
>NZ_JBLBUE010000172.1:0-7018 GCF_047290655.1 Alteromonas sp. AMM-1
AATCCAGCACGACCCACCACTTCAAATAATCTTTCCTAGAAAACACACTCCTAAAAAACAAACACTGCCCGCGCCGGGGTTTGCATACTGAAAACAGGGCATTAATTCTAACGCTAATCTGCCAGCGTTAAATTATCGCCTCAGAATGGCGCTATCGCTTTCAAGCAGGTGAAGATGAATAGGACTGCAAGATTTTTATTAAGCTCGTCAGGCCTCATATGAGCGCTATATGACGCGCAATATTCGGTTGATTGACTTGGCGTGCTTTCTATATGAAATTTTTGTGACACTCAGGTATAATCGCGGCCCGGTTTACCGTTAATCCCGTGCAGGTAAGAAAATCCATGACATTAGCGTATCGTATTGAGCAAATTGACTATCCGTTTCCCGCCAAGCCAGCGGCTTTGAGTGATGAGCGAAAGCAAGAGCTTAAGGATAAAATCAAAGCGTTATTGCTTGAAAAAGACGCTGTTATGGTGGCGCATTATTACACTGATCCTGAAATTCAGGCGCTTGCCGAAGAGACTGGTGGCTGTGTAGCGGATTCACTTGAAATGGCGCGCTTTGGCCGCGATGCCAGTCAACAAACATTGTTGGTTGCTGGTGTGAAGTTCATGGGCGAAACCGCTAAAATCCTTAGCCCTGAAAAGCAAGTGCTCATGCCGACAATGGAAGCAACCTGTTCACTGGATTTAGGTTGCCCAATCGAAGAGTTTTCTGCATTTTGTGACGCGCACCCCGATCACACTGTAGTAGTGTACGCCAATACCTCTGCGGCGGTAAAAGCTCGGGCGGATTGGGTAGTAACTTCAAGCATTGCTCTGGAAATAGTCGAGCACCTAGACAGTTTGGGCAAGCCCATTATATGGGGGCCCGACCGCCATCTGGGCAGTTACATTGCCAAGAAAACTGGTGCTGATATGCTAATGTGGCATGGCGAATGTATTGTACATGATGAGTTCTCTTCACAAGCACTGAACGACATGAAAGCAATTTACCCTGATGCTGCCGTGCTTGTTCATCCAGAATCACCTGCCAGCGTGGTAGAAATGGCCGATGCGGTAGGTTCAACCAGTCAGCTTATTCAGGCAGCACAGGACATGCCTAATCAAACCTTCATTGTTGCTACCGACAAGGGTATTTTTTATAAAATGCAGCAACTCATGCCTGAAAAGCGTTTTATAGAAGCCCCAACTGCCGGTAATGGTGCAACTTGCAAAAGCTGCGCGCATTGTCCGTGGATGGCAATGAATGGTTTAGAGGCAATTTACCGTTCTCTGTCTTCAGATACGCCAGTTGAGCACGAAATTCACGTGGATGCCGTACTGCGAGATAGAGCGTTGATCCCACTTAATCGTATGTTGGATTTTTCTGCGCAGTTAAAAGCCAGAAAATCTGCATAAACGCTTAAATTGTGCGCGGTTAGTGAGATTTTTACGGGTAGTTCTTGATTCGAACTTCAGCTTTCCCTACTATACGCGCGCTGAATTGATTTAAGTGGTTTGATGTATTGTCGTCAGACCATTGCAAACTAATAATGTTTGCACAAAGTTTGGAGAGATGGCTGAGTGGCTGAAGGCGCACGCCTGGAAAGTGTGTATACGTTAATAGCGTATCGAGGGTTCGAATCCCTCTCTCTCCGCCAGATATAAAAGAACCGCCCTTGTGGCGGTTTTTTTATATCCGGAGAAAAGCGGGATGAGAATCAGTTGTAGCTGCGCGAGTAGTTTGGCAATTTGCGCGGAGTAGTTTGGCAATCAACAAATTTGTGATAGTTTACATCCATATTAGCCAAGTCCTCATTTTTTATGCCACTACATTCCGTTTGCACTAACCCAAAATGCAGGGCTATACAGGTAGCTCATGTAATACAGATTGAAGGTTGCTATAAAGCTAACATTGAGCCTTCAGAGATCTGCCGCACGTGTGGCCATGAGTCGAAAATACCAAAAGGTATCTATACAAATATTGGTTCCCAAGTAATGATTGAGGCTGCAAATTCAAAAGACTTAGAATTGCTTGTGAGTCTTGAAAAGGTTTTACTGCGTTCAATTATTCAAAATAAACCTTTAGATTCAGATATTCAATTCAGAAGAAATAGCAAGCAGTTTCAAAAACTGCTTGGTGGGTTAAGTCCTAACTTAATAAGGAGCCTGCCTACTGAAACGAAAATAGCTATTTATTGCGCAGTGATTTCCACAATATCAACAATTTGTGACATCGCGGGCATATTTGACAAAGAACCAAAGGTTATACATCAGCATTTCCATGAGAACATTCACAATTTTTACGACGTCCCACTAAAAGACATAGTGAAACAGCGAAACAAAATCCTGAAACAAAGACTCCAAAACCCCAAGAAAGGAAATGACAGTCGCAATAGTGCATAAAAATAACTCCTGATTCTCTTTACATTTTTAGACCTGTGAAGATTTTTTTGTAAAATTTCCCTATCGATAGAACGCTTTTGCGCCGTTGCGTAGTATAAAGTAGTAGTCATCGCCTTCTGTTATCTCATGCTTAAAACGGCGCTCCAATGCACTCTCTGTGCCGTCAAAAGTCCTTACAGTTTCAGGGCTTCCGTCTGAAAGGACGTTCACAAAGTCAGCATCACCTCCGTGCAGCTCAACTCTAAAGTTGTGGAGACGACCGCTTGCAGGTAGAACTTCAAGGCTTTGTAATTCTTTCATTTTAATCTCCAATTTAAATCGACATTAATGATTGTTTAAACAGTCTTTGACTTGGTTAAATCTTTGTCTTTACCCCAACTGCCAATAGTAACTCCGCGTTCGGCAGCCCAGGCTCTGACTGCTCTTTTTATAGCAGCTGTTAAAGTTCCATGTCCTATGTAAATGGCCACTCCGGATTTACCTTCTGATTGAGCAAAGAATTTAAAACTCTGCCCCTTATGTGTAATCCGAAGAATACGGCCTGTAACGTATTCTTCGACTACGACACCCTGGTGTGTTGTAGTTGAGTAGGTCATGGTTATCTGCAATCTATCGGCTTAATACCTTTACATAATATTACTCTGTCAAAATATGCCACGCCTGTACCGCTAATATCTCCGTACAGCCTTACTTGCAAGTAAGTATCAGCAGGATCTACATAGTGAGTAACACTACGCCAATGCCACTGTCCGTGATTTTGATCTGCCGAAGGGTAATTGTTACTGCTGTTTGAACTTGATGCTGTAGCGATGATGCCAGCCGTCTGCGGTTGACCTGCCGGGATATACACCCGCGCCATCAGCGTCACATACTGCCCTTTGAGTTCATCACGCAAATATGACGGGCAACTCCATGTAATGCGCCCATTGGTACCATCAATCCGAACCGAGTAACCGTTTTTTCCACCAATAACCCCGGTGTCTTTTGTGACTGCGCCGGTCGTCAGGGTAAAATTGTCGGGCACGCTACTGCCGAAACTCGAAAAATCCCCATTAGATATGAGGTTTGCTGCCACTGTTAGAGAATATGGCACAGGATTGCCTGCGCTGGCCTGATGTAACGAGCGAATAGCCTTAACTGTCAAATCGCTGCCAGCGGCGTTAACGTGAGTACTATCTGTGTACAACGAGGCGTTCTTACCACGATTAATGATAAGCGAATGGGCGTCGGCCACATCACTTCCAGTTATTGCTGCCACTCGATATACAACATCTACCCACGGTGTCATGAATTCACTGTCCATTCGTGGATTTTGTGCAATCAATACAAATCCGCATCCTACATGCCTGCGGGCAATATCAGCCATAGCAGCTAGAAAACGCGGGATTGCTAAACGAGTCGCGTAATCGCGGCTACTAATCGTGCCCATATTATGGCTATGGTTAATATATACCAGGTCGCAACGCGGGATTGATTGACATGCTGCTACATAACGACTCCCCTGGATGTATTCAACCTGTTTGCCGGGATTCGCAAAGTTGTAAACAGTTAATGTGTTAGCGCCCGTCCCTGTTTGCACAGTTACAGCGGATGCATAGGAGCCAGCAACATCATCCCACAATCTGTAAAGCACAGTGTAGGCTGGATGTCGGTCTGCGTATTCCTGAGTAATCTTTCTGACGAACTCGTGATCTTCGTTACCAGTTGAATCGCTGTGTACTAAGATATTCAAACTTGAACTGTTAAGCGTAAGTAGCGCTTCAAAACGCGCCGCATTTCCGTTCGATAAACCAATAGGAGAGTCGTGTAAATCAACTGAACCATCCGCATTCACACGCACCTTCTTACTCGTTCCATTACTGAATTGCACGTCGATAATTGAATCAGCATCAACGGCAGCGGATGAAAAATAGCCCGATTGCAATACGGCATTTAACGTGTCATTCGTGTTATAAACAAATTCCCTAACAGGTGTTAACGAGCCAATTGGCACGCCTCCAACTTTTTGTATAAGTTCGTTTAACTTTCCGCGTACAGAAAGACCAGTGGCATTGCTATTTATTGTACTTAACGTCATTACTATTCCCCATCATTCCAGATGCTATCGTCTTTCCAAACGCCTGAATCATTCCAGGTGCCATCGTCTAAAATCCAAATTCCACTGTCGGGTTTTGAAACGTCAACAGGGGAAATCAATTCTGGTATTAGTGATACAACTAAGCTTTCTACTAAATTTTTCATACTTACACCCACGCACTTCCATTAAACGTAATAACTGCATTTGAATCTGTGTCAGCAAACTTAAAGCCTGGCCAAACGCCAGCAGGTTTATAACTGTTTGGGCCAATGCACCTGTACCCGTTGCATACCCATTTAAAACCGTCCCATTCTGGTGAGAACCCCAGCTCTGCGACAAAATGACGTTCTCCATATCCGTGTCCGTCCTGCATATCAAAGGCGCTGCGATATTCGGTGCGCTCATCCATATATATGATTTGCAAATAGGTGGGGTCGTTAGGATCGGCGTAGTTTTGCACCATTTTCAGCGGTTGGTTATAGGTGCGGCGCACCCCCCATGGGTGGCTTAAAAACAGTTTGCAGTTGGTTGGTTGTTCAGCGAGGGTCAGATCCGACGCACCGAACTCCCACAATGCGCCGCCGTATGCGTCATCGCCGATGTATCCGACATTATTTGCATAAATAGTGGTATCACTGCCGCGTATTGACCAACTGTGGCCGCTGACTACGCCTGGCGGTTTGTCGATTTTGCAGTTATCCAGGTACACGGTACTGGTGTAAATGCGATAGTTGGCACCGCTGACAAACCGGCAGTTCCTGTATCGCTGAATGGTCCCCGGACTGGCCACAGCATCGGTTTGAAACACGTTCCGGTCACCGGCATCGATGATGCAATTGTCGTGGTAGACATAGTCAATATCCGCCACCCGGTGATCCGTTTTACGCAACCGAATGTTGTTTATATGCAGTTCGTGGTATTCAGCATAATTGTTCTGCTGTGTAAATTCCTGTGCGCCCCAGACCTGAATATCAAAATTCAAGTTCTCATGGGTTTCAGAACGGCGTACGCCCTCAATCGTATCGATAGAGCGCCGGATGCGGTTAGCCGGAACAATATACGTCAGCAGTCGGTCTGTTTCGGCGAGGCCACCGATAATGGCCGCATTGGTCCCGCGTAATTGATACGCATAATTGGTACCCGAAATATTTTGAATTTGATCCTGATGCGTGCCCAGCGTCTGACAGTCATTAAACAGTGTCCTGTCACTGAACGGGTGCGTATCCCACGCTGCAGACGTGCAGGATATGGCGGTACCGGTAACGGTATTGCCCACGCAGCAACCATCGGTGATCTCAAAATTGACGATGGAGTAAATGCCGTCGGTGTAGGCATGACGGCATTTATCCGCCACAATATGATAGTCACCCCCCTTACACGCCCCATACGGGCTGGCTGCATAGCCATAATGTCCGATGCTGGCGTAGTCGGCCAGCATAAAGCCCGCGACCTTATACTGTCCGCCATAGCAACTGATAGGCATAAAACCGCGACTCGCATCATGATGCACATAGACATCACAGTCTGGATTCACATAGCCTTTGAGGCAAATGCCCGCGCGGCGAACGGGATTGGCTTTCACCGGGTCGCGCCCGCGCACGTCGAGTGCAATTTTGCATTTATTATTCGGCAGGTGGCGTACATTGCCCGATGTCATTTCATCGGTAAATGGTGCATTTAGGTAGACTTTACCGTCTTTAACATCTGCAACCATGAACAATTCGGCTCGGTGGGCATTGGGCGAAAATAGAGTGTAAATGGCATTCGGGTCGCGCACCATGATCACCATGCCCCGTTCATATAAGCTTGGATCTGGAACCTCGATATACTGCATCACAATTCCCAATGCTGAATCCTGACCGTGCCCGGTCCATGGCCCGAGTTCGTAATGCTCGCTTTCGAACTCGACGCCCCAGTTGTCACCATCCTCCAAAATAATCTGGCACGACATCATGTCAACGCTGGCCCAACCAAGCGCCTTAGGGGGTACTGAGCAGTAATAATTCCCGCCTGTTCCTTTTAACTCGATTTTGTTTTTTGACATGCTCGAGAACGCGGCCTGTAATGGGATGCTGTTATCAAACCCAGTTTCCGTTTCCAGATTATAATCACCCACACAGCCAAACATCTCTGGTGTTAACGAAGATTCAACAATTCGCACCCAACAACCCGCGCCACCTGGATCTGTTTCGCCACTTCCGGAAACAAACTGTTCTGGTGTTGAGTATGGAACGGTAGGGCTGATTATGTAGCCTCCATCATGGCTGGATTTGTCAATTGTAGAAATCCACAAGAAGAATCCTGAACCGCCCTGTTGGCTAGGATGCCATTGATTGACAAATATCTTATCCCCATCATATCGACCAGTTTTACCTGGCACCTCGCCGATGTCGCTGCACGAAGCAAGAAGCTTATACGTGGAGTCCATAAAGTTCTGGTAGGTTGTCTCAAAACCTAAAAATCGATTCAATAACGCATTTGCTGCTGTAGTTACTGAATTTACAGAATCCACTGCATTTTGCTGTTGTCCCAATGACGGAAAAGGCGCAAT
>NZ_JBLBUE010000173.1:0-6979 GCF_047290655.1 Alteromonas sp. AMM-1
GGTTACCCTCCCTTGCTATTAATTTTCGCCAACCGGAGCGAGTTTATAGGCTGGCCGTTAGCAAAACTATCGGGCGGCCGCAGCTTGAAACTCTCGCAAAGTCAGAAGGTTATACTGCGAGCAGTAACACCGTGTGGCAATTTAACCCTGACCTTAAACCCTATTCTGCGTATAACCTGGATTTGGCTTTTGAGTATTACCCAAAGCAGACTAACCGTTTTTCATTAACCCTGTTTACTAAATGGCTCGACGATTACATAGTAAACAAAGCTACACCATCTTCAGGAAATGAGGTTCACGTAATGGCCGTAAATGCCGAACAAGCCTGGCTTTATGGCATTGAAAACAGCGCACAGTTTGAAACCGCACTCAATGGAATTTCCCCGTCGTTACAGGCTTATCACCTGGGAATAGTCACCAATTTCAGTTACTCCCGAGGCAAAGTCGATTATTTTAATGATGTCACAGGCAGTCCTTTATCAACCAAGCAACTACCTTTTTTATCCCCTTGGCTGGCCCATATAACAGCTTACATAGAGGGCTATTCACTTAGTTTCCGTTTATCAGCCACTTACCGCGACAGCTACATAGCCAGGGTTGATGGCAATACCGCGCAGGATGAAGATGAAACCGGTTTTGAGCAAAGCCTGTATGTGGATGCTCTACTGGCCTATCAATTATCAGATAGCTGGGAGGTACGGATCGAGGCAACTAACTTAACCAATGAGCAGGAAATGCAGTATTCAGACTCCAGTCGTCGCCCATACAATACCACGGTTAGCGGTCGCAACTATTACCTTGGCCTCACTTATCATTATTAATGTGCAGATTTTAGTTTTCATCGACGCGGACAAGTACTTCGGGCTGTTCAATTTCTAAGGTTAAATAACGGTTTGGCGAAATCACAGTGCAAACCAGAGATAATTCGGCAGACAGCGTATGGCACGCTGCCTGCAGATAAAGGGGGAGACTTACATTGAGTAAGTCACGCCTAGATAGAAAGTGCGGCCGCTTACGGTCGTATTATACAACCGATCGTCAGAATCACTGTACTGCTCTTCACGCTCATCACTAAGGTTAATGCCTTCAAGACTAACCTTTAAGTTTTCAGAAATATTATAAAAAGCGGAGAAATCCCAGTATGTAGTGCCATGGAAACCGGCTTCATCCTGGTCACTACTGGAGGTTTCTACCTGAGTCAGGTAATCATCACGATGCGCAAGAGATACACGTACTCCCCAAGCGTCTGTTTCATAGTATAACGTGGCGTTATACGTGTTTTCTGACAAACCATAAAAAGGCCGGTAAACCGAAACGCTCTCGCCATCTATCAGGATGTTATGTAACGACTCACCATCTGCGTAAGTATAGTTGACAATCCCCCCTAACTTATCAAAAGGCGCTGGTAGAAATTCAAAATCGCGCTGCATGGCCACTTCCCAGCCAGAGAAGTCACTGTCTTCCAGGTTCTGCGGTTGCGAGAATGTGTAGATAGTTTGTGCTGTTTGCGGATTGCCATTTTCATCCAGCATGCCATCGATCAGTGCCATTGGGTACCCAGTATCACCAAACGCTACCGGTGCCACTCGGGTAGCAATAAAGTTATCGATATTTTTACGGAAGTAAGTTATTGAGGCGTAGCCCACATCGTCAAAATAGTATTCAACACTGGTTTCCATATTGATAGGTTCAAAAGGCTTTAGAGCCGGGTTACCCGCACTTATGCTAAGTCCACTTGCCCCCACCAGAGGATCGGTATTAACGGTGCCGGAAACAGACAGGCTACCCAGCGTAGGACGAGTGACGTTTTTACCTGCGCTGGCTCGGACAACCAAATTCTCAGTGGCATACCAAGCCAGGTTAAAGGTTGGCAACACACCGTCATACCCCCGTTCAACGGTGACATAATCGGTACCATTAACTAAACCGGTAGATTTGATATCCGTATCGAAGTAACGCAATCCAATACTAGCGCGAAGTTCACTGTCGGCCAGCATCATATCAAGGTCATAAAGCAGATATGCAGCCTGAGTCTCTTCGTTGACTTCATTTGGTGTATTGCTCATGGTGAGATGACGGTTTACGCCAAATTCGTCCAATACACCGTCTACATTGATGCTCAACCAGTTTTGCTTTTTATGGCCAGTATTGGTATAGGTTAGGCTACTGTCAATCACATCACTGACTGCACCACTTTGCCAGGCGCTGCGCATTTCATCGGCCGACTGCACGTTGTTGTTGCTGTGCTCAAAGGATTTAAAAGAGACCCCAAACTTCAGGCTGCTGACGTCGGTTAACCGATAGTCTGCATCCAGTTTAGCAATATCAAAGCCGTTCGATACTTCATCCTCTGCCAGATCAATTTCGTGATACCGGAATTCGTCGATGTTGCTTGGATCGTAGTCATTCTGATAAGTATTGGTGCCGTAGAAACGATCCTGACGATAATCGATAGTCATGTCACCGAAAGACTCCAGATAAACCTTTGCACTGTTACTTTCATAATCACTTTGCATGTGGCCAACCAGACCGCTGACAATCAGATCGTTGCTGACTGTCCACTCACCGTTCAGCACAATTTGCGAGACTTCCGTATTAGCGCTTTGATCACGACTTTCAGAATGCAGCGCTGTATTTTCCCACTGCGAATAAATAACTTCATTATTGGCGTTATACTCAAGGGCCGTCAGCGAAGAGCAGAAATAACGGTTGCTGTCGTAATCCGGGCCGGTACAGCCTAATGCAGTAGAGCTAGAACCGCGGCTTTGTAGATGAAATTCACCACGGTCGTTTTTTAGTTCACCGTACAGCGCATCCAAATCAAAAGACAGATCCGTAGTTGGGCGATATTGTAATGCCAGGGTTGCACCTAGGCGGGTCTGTTCACTGTTGAACAGCGAATAACGGCTACCACGGCTAAAACGCAGGTTACCGCTGTTTACCGCAGCCTGGTCGGCCGCCGACAGTGTCGAAATATCAGTTCCTTGCGCATTACGAGGACGCCAGCGGTAAGTATTGTAGCCCTGCTCACTGGTATCACGTTTGCTATAGGCAAGTGAAAATAAGGCGCCAAATTTATCCCAGGTATTCGACACCAAAGCAGCAATACGAGGGCTGGTATCATCGGTTAAGGAGTTATCACCAGCCTGGGCGCTAATTACACTTTTAAAACCGTCATAATCAAATGGTTTGGCTGTATTTAACTTAACGGTACCACCTATCCCCCCTTCGTCCATGTCAGCCGAGTAGCTTTTCTTAACATCAATCTGATTAAACAGTTCAGAAGCAAAGATATTAAAGTCAAACGAACGTGATGCGTTTACCGTTCCGCGACTATCCATTGGCGAAGAAGACGTACCTAACGCTTCCATGCCATTTAACTGCACCTGGGTAAAGTCGGCGTTTAGTCCACGCAGAGAGATTTGACGCCCCTCACCGGCTTCGCGCGTAATGGTGACCCCTGGAATACGTTGAATCGATTCAGCCAGGTTTAAACTTGGAAAATCAGCGATGTCTTCGGCCAGAATCGAATCCTGCGAACCCAACGCGTCTTTTTTCAGATCCTTGGCTTTTAGCAATGACCCGCGAAAGCCACTTACTACGATTTCTTCAATGGCGGTATCCTCGGCAATTTGTGCGGCTGCAGTCAGTGGCAATGAGCCCATAACGCTCATCACAGAGAGCGAAACTAAGCGTTTTCGAAAAGAAGGTTGCATAGTAAATCCTTAAATTAATGGTGTTAAGTTATTGGGTAAATGGGTTGGCGCGCACTAACGCGCCGTCATCAAATCGAACAACATGCCCGGTTTGTTGAGATTGCGGTGAGCGGTGATAAAAGTCGGTAGAAATAAACTGTGCGCCGCTACGCTGCGCGGCTTCAAACTGCGCCTGCATTTGCGCCGGAGTCGCACTAAAGTCGGCTTCAGCCCGGGTGCGCACTAAAAATCCCTGTTGGATAAGTTTGCGAATTTCTGCAAACTGAGTGTTGGGTTCATTGCGCACCATAATAGCGGCTTCGTCACTGTCTGACGGATAGGAGGCAAACATGCTGCGTCCCCGCAATGACGGATACCCTTGGGCATACAAATCGCGCTGACTGGGATTAGCGTCAAAAAGAAAAATAAATTTGCCCCGCAGGGAGTCAATGTCAGGCCAGCCAGCGCGACGAACCGCTTCGCTTAGCTGGTTAAATTCGCCTCGGATGGCATCGGGTGTTACCAGCTTGTCCTGCATGACCAAGCGAATTTCTGCATCCAACGCCTGGTAGGATTTTGCAGTAAAAGGCGCGGGCTCGGGGCTCGAAACAAATCCGGGCTGATTTTCCTTTGCGTTTAGCATCACCATTATCGGAAAATGCTGCGGATTACTGTTAGACCAGTTTTTTAATTGATTGAGACACTCTTTAAACACCACACAATGGCTCAGTACGTCTACATGGGGAATATGCAGCACTTTAAAGCCGGGTTGTGCCAGCGCCTGACGTTCTGATGTTGTTAACCATTGCTCATTGAGCTGGCGCGCCATTTCAGGAGTGTCGTATTGATTACCTTCAGGATCATTAACAACATCGATTTCCAGTTGGCGAAGCCCTAATGCCAACTGTGCGGCTAAGGTCGGGTGATGATAATTAATTTGCTGCGCCAGGCGTGGGTGCTCCGACTGTAACTGCGCGAATAAAGAAGGAGGCAAAGCCCTTTTATAACTGTTGTGGGACCCTATGATCTGATAATCACTTAAGGTTGCAGACCTGGCCAAAACAGGCAGCAGGCATAGCCCAATCAAACTGAAAAAACGCATTGTCACACTCCGGTTAGCAGGTATGAAAGAAAGAGGGTGCAGACTGCAAAACGGGGACGTGAAAACATCAAGAAAGACAAATTTTAATAAAAATGTCATATAGTTAGTGAAGATTTGATGACAATTTAAAAACACCAGTCCCCGTTTTCTGTTCCGCTTCGTCTTCTTCGATGCCTAACAATTTTTGGCAGTAAATCCCGACGAATAACACGCCAACAAACGGAGTGATACATGTTGAAAACGTTAATGCTAAACAGTGCTTTAATACTGGCTCTTCTCTGTTTGGAAACGGCGAAGGCGTCGACCAGCGACGACACTGAAACTTCTATACGCATTGCTTTTCTGGCCGACATTCACTTACACGATCCTTATGAAGCGGCAAAAGGCCTGCCTGATAACGGCTTGCCAAAAGATCCGTTAACCGGCGAGCCATTATTACTGCGCAGCATGCACGGACAGTTACATTCAACTCGACTCTTTAACGAAAATTACTGGGTATTACGGGCCGCGTTAGACACTATTGTCCAACAGGGAATAAATCTGGTAGCGCTGCCCGGCGATTTTTCTGACGACGGTCAGCCGGCAAATATCACAGCGTTAACACAGGTATTGGATGAGTATAGCGAGCGCTATAACCTGCGCTTTTATGCCATAAACGGGAACCACGATCCAACGCGACCATATAGTCGCCCCGGCGGGAAAACAGATTTTCTGTCGTCAGATGGCAGTGAAATAGCGGTGGCGAGCCAAGATCATCAGGCGTGTAAAAATCAACAGGCCTCGCTTTGTACAAATGCATTACAGGAATGGGGCTATGCTGAGATAATTGCTACTATGTCTGATCACGGTTTCATGCCCCATCAGGCAGACTTGCTCTTTGAAACCCCATTTGGAACCAAAGAGATGAACCGGAGACATTGGGATTGGTGCAACCACAAAAACCAGTGTATCGCTATGCCAGACAGCAGTTATTTGGTTGAACCTGTTGAGGGAGTATGGCTACTGGCAATTGATGCCAACGTCTATGAACCGGTAGGGGATTACAGCAACCGTCAATTTAAAGGTTCAGGCAATGCCGGTTATAACGCCCTGCTTCACTATAAGCCCAAACTCATTGAGTGGATAAGCGATGTAGCTGGACGCGCCAAAGCAAAAAACAAAAAACTCATCGCTTTTAGTCATTTTCCCATGGCTGACTTTTACGATAGCCAGGCCACAACCATGGCGCAGTTATTTGGCAATCAGGCAATGCAATTAAAACGATTGCCACATCAAAGTACAACGGAGGCGCTTGCCGCTACGGGCCTGACCCTGCATTTTGCCGGACATATGCACTTATACGATTTGTTTACTTCCGAGCAACACGGTTTACTCAATGTGCAAGTACCGTCATTAGCAGCCTATCAGCCAGGTTACACAGTACTAACGGTTAAACAAGGTAATCATGCCAATATCGAAACCGTGGTAGTGAAAGAGGTACCAAACTTTAACCGTTGGTTTACCCTTTATCAGACCGAGTGGCAGTATCGCCTTAACCAAGGCATAACAAACTGGCCAGCGTCAACCTTACTGACCACCAATTATTCTGACTTTACCAACGCTCACCTGAAACAAGTGATTCGCCAGCGCTACCTGCAACACGAGTGGCCGAAGGATTTAGCGAGCGTATTTACGCAACATTCTGTACAACGTGTTTTGAAACTAGCCGGCTGCCCAATCTCAGACGACTTGCCTTCCGATTTTCTGGAAAGCACCGCGATGCTTTTTATAGATGACTATTATCGCGCACGTAATGCTGGCGAATTTGCAGAATTAGAGGGTGATATAAAGATATATCATCAATTGTATCGTCACTTAGTTGAGGGTCAATGTGACGGAAGCCTGAGCAGTATTAGACTTGAACAGCGTGTTAATAAGGTGATGCAACTGATATTAGAAACACTTAATAGCGCGCAACAGGATAAGCAGCATTTCAACATCATACTTTGATACTTGCCGTCGATGTAAGAATTGGAATAGCTCAGATGGAACCAGACTTGCTCAAACAACGTACCAATTCCAAATAAGATCCCCTGTCATCCCGGGCTCGACCCGGGACCTACTCAAACAGGCCGGGATCTGGATTAACGTCGCCCCGGGCCTGACCCGGGGTCTATTCAAACAGCGTGCCGATGCCAAATAA
>NZ_JBLBUE010000174.1:0-6860 GCF_047290655.1 Alteromonas sp. AMM-1
CCCTCCACCCCTGCCACTTTTCTCTCTAAGCTGATACACTCATTTCATCTTAAATAGCAGTCAGGTGTCGTGCATGACAACGGGATTGTCTGATTATCAAATCGCTGTATTGCAAACCATGAATATTAAGGTATTGCAAAAACAGGAAACACATAAGCCAACATCTCCGCAGTCTCAGGTGACACAACCTGCAATCACATCCAGCATCAAGCCTAAAGTTGTCTCAAAAGCGGATGCACAGTCGCGTCTGGCAAGTTTAAAAGCGTCCATGTCACCGGCAGCAAAAAGCAATCCTGCAACCTCAGCCCCGCTAAATGACGCCTCTGAATCAAAGCCAATGGCTGAAATCAATAAACCCAACAAGCAACCTGTTGGTGAGTCACTTTCTGCATTTAAGCAGGATATCGCCGTGGCATTCGAGCTGATAAACGTGAATGCATCGCCGTTGCTATTTGTGGGTGAGCAGCTACACGTGGGCAAAGACGAAATAGTGCTTAACGTTCAACCAGATACCTTATCACCCAAGCAAAAGCGCCAGCTCTGGCAGGCAATGTTTGCCCTTACCTGATGTTAACGCTGCGATGACACTGTTACCGTTAACCACCGCCGACTCTGTTCAGGCGCATGCTATACATGAAGCTGTTCAATATACGGCTTGGTCTCAAAGTACCTTTGATGACTGTTTAACGCCGCCCTATGAAGGCTGGATGATTAAACTAGAAGGCAAGGTAGTGGGCTTTTGTATTTTGCTGTTTGTACTGGATGAAGCAACGCTAATGGAAATCGCCGTTGCACCTGAAGCGCAAGGCCAAGGGCTGGGTAAGGCAATGCTAAACGCTACGTTAGAACACTGTAAAACAAAGGGGATGCACACCTGCTGGTTAGAAGTGCGCGCATCAAATCAGCGCGCGATTCAGTTATATACCAGCCACGGATTTCAGGTAATAGAAATCCGCAAAGGCTATTATCCGACAGCATCGGGTCGTGAAGATGCCATTGTAATGATGTGTGAGTTAGCCGGGCAGCCTGCCTGACACTTTGCGTCGCTCCAAAAACATTTTAATGCGGTATTTTAAGTTGCGCAGTGCCGAGCTGTGATTGTTGTGCTGGCCTTTATTAATGCGAATGATGTCACTTTCGAAGCGTTGATCAACACTGATTTTATACGGCTTGATACCGAGGACGTTGAGAGACAATTCAGAATGGAATTGAATGTCCACATCAACCGGCCGAAAGAAAGGCTTCCGTTTAAGTAGCTTACGGGCACCCTCGAGGGTAATTGCATAGCCTTGCGTACCGTTTGGCACTTCTTTGTAGTTTCCTAATGTAAATTCATTATCCAGCTGTTTGCTTTCAAAGAACGGTGTTGGACGTCCGTCGTACAGCTTTATCATATCCCAGTTAGTATCCAGCGACTGAATTACATCGACGACCTGCGGAAAGGCGTTATCAATCGTCAGGTCATCTTCCAGCACAATGCAGCACGGAATGTTTTCATTGACGATTTTTTGCCAAATCCGATAGTGACTAACATAACAGCCAATTTCGCCATTAGTTAAATTGCGATGATGTCGCTTTGCATTGGCTGCAGAGTCATACCATGA
The DNA here is from genome assembly GCF_047290655.1 of Alteromonas sp. AMM-1. NCBI lineage: Bacteria > Pseudomonadati > Pseudomonadota > Gammaproteobacteria > Alteromonadales > Alteromonadaceae > Alteromonas > Alteromonas sp. AMM-1. Next base: position 1,605 of record NZ_JBLBUE010000174.1, read on the forward strand.
TTGCTTTTCCTGAACACTGAGTGCACTGCCCAAGGTAGCTGAAAATCGGGTGCAACTAAGGCCTAATTCAGCCACCTGTTTGCTAAGGCTTTCCCAACGTTGAATGCTGTCGTCTAAATTTATAATAATAATAGGTAACAAACGGTAATCCCTTAGATTGGTGTTGTAATTGTTCGCGTTATCAGTAAAGCAGGTAAAGACGCGTCGTATCAGGATGATAAATAGTGGCGGGTAATATCTCAAGCCACAGCAAACGTAAGTTATAAAAATAATACTATTCGTGCGGAATCGACGCTAATCATCCTGCTTTTGTCTATACCCGTCACTGAATTAGCTGTTTGTCGTTCATAAAAAAGGGCCAGTGAAAGGCCCCTTTGTTGTTGGTTAATACGAGTTCAGCGTGAGCTATTGAATTTGACCGCGCAGTTCACCCGCTGGATAGGCTGGCGTGTGTACGTTTACATAGTGCCCACCTGATGCCAGTACTGCAAATATTGCAGCATCAAGCATGGCATTGTCCGGTGCCATCCATCTGTTCATATCCGTACTGTCTTGCTCAAGTGCCAGCAATACCGGGCCGTCTACACCGAGTGCCCCAGTGTGAATATGGGCCATAGTAGCGTCTGCTACGCCTGAGGTGACAACCTGTAGTTCCAGACTATAGTCGTCGGTGTTTACCAGCGCATAACCGCTGCCTGTGGCTGAGGTGGTAACCGCATGATTTTCTTGTTCGCCACTTAAGCCAAATGCAATCAGCACGTAGTTATCGGTGAGGATCTGTCCACGTAGCTCGCCACTCGGATTCGCTGGCGTATGAACATTTACGTAATGACCACCGGAAGCCAGTACACTCAAAATGTCAGCATTGAGAACGGTATTGTCTGGTGTCATCCACATGCCCGGATCGTCCATGGATTGTTCCAGCGCAGCCAGCACATCGCCATTAGTACCAATTCTTCCGGTGTGGATGTGGGCGGCAGTTGCATCGTCAACGCCGTCTGTGTGAACCACCAGATTCAGTGCGTAACTCAGTGTGTTTACCAGAGCATATCCGCGACCCGACGCAGCGCTGGATACGGCAGGCACTTCCTGTGAACCGCTTAAGTTAAAAGTGGCAATGGCATAATCAGACGTGACGATTTGACCGCGAATTTCACCACTTGGGAAAGCCGGTGTGTGCACGTTCACGTAGTGACCGCCGGCTGCAAGTACTGCCAGAATGTCTGCGTTTATTGCTGTGTCTGCAGGTGTCATCCACGTGCCCGGGGCCGTCATGGATTGTTCTAATGCAACCAGAACATCGCCATTCATTCCTATACCACCGGTGTGAATATGTGCGCCTGTCGCATCATCAACGCCGGTAGTATGCACCACTAATTCCAAATCGTAAGTTGATGTATTAACAACAGCGTAACCGTTGCCCGACGCTGATGTTGATACCATGGGTACCTGCTGATCGCCATTTAACTCAAAGGTGGCAAGCGCATATTCAGTTGTCAGAATCTGACCGCGAAGTTCACCACTTCCGTTAGCGGGCGTATGCACATTGATGTAATGACCGCCGGACAACAACACATCAAAAATCGATGCCTCAATGGCCAGGTTTTCAGGCGTTACCCACTTACCCATGTCATCGGCCGCTTGTGATAACGACACTAATACATCGCCATTGGTACCTACCCGGCCAGTGTGAATGTGTGCACCAGTGGCATCATCAACGCCTTCTGTTACTACGGTAATTTCTACAGAGTAAGTAGAGGTGTTCACCAGCATGTAACCACTGCCACTGGCGTCGGTGTCCACCACAGGGACCTCCTGTTCACCGCTCAAGGCAAAGGTGGCCAGGTGGTAGTCATCGGTGAGGATCTGTCCGCGTATCTCACCACTTGGAAACGCAGGTGAATGAACGTTTACGTAATGACCGCCTGATGCCAGTACAGAAAATATATCAGCATCAATCATGGTGCCTTCAGGCGTCGTCCACATGGTCATGTCTTCGGAAGATTGTTCCAGGGCTACCAGTACATCGCCATTATTTCCTGGACGGCCAGTGTGAATATGCGCGCCAGTAGCATCATCAATGCCGTCGGTATAAATCACTAAGTCTAAATCGTACGTGGCAGTTGATACCAACGCATACCCGTAGCCGTCTGCCAGCGTTGATACTGCAGGCACTTCCTGATCACCATCAAGTCTGAAGGTGACTACCGCCATGTCATCGGTCACAATCTGACCGCGTAGTTCACCATCGCCGTAGGCATCAGTGTGTACGTTTATGTACCATTCACCCTCAAGTAAATCGGTGATGAGTTCACTGCTTACACTGGTTTCTGCCAGCGTGTAGGTACCGGTGGAACCTGCTTCAAAGCCAAATGCAACGTCACCGTTACGTCCGATATCGCCATCGTGAATATGAACCGCCTGAACGCCTTCAACACCGCTAACGTCAACAGTGGCTCTGAGCAGACCCAAATTCTCGTCAAGTTCAACTGTTGCTGTGGCCATTTGAGCAGACATATTGGCCGGAACCTGCTGTTTACCGGTTAAATTAACCTCAAACGTGGTGCTGGCAGTGAACGTAGGCGGAGCAGGCGTAACCGTCTCTTCCTTTTTATCGTCGTCATGCAGACAGGCGGTTAAAAATGCCGCGCAACCGATGACAGCAAACTTATGTAGATTCATGGTGTTCTCCATTGGCTGTATCAATTTTTACATCGTTTTAACGTTTTCGCCGGAGGATGAGATCATAGAAAGTAATAAATTTATTTAATTCATGATTAGTGCTTTATTAATGTTATGAATTTACTAGCAATAATGGGTTAGGCACAATGGTGTTAGAGAATTCACATTCCTTCAGGTTTGTAACTTACAGCGTAATCAAGGAATCAGGCTTGCCAGCCTACCAACCCTGCATAAATACCTATATAATCGCGCCCATTAAATGAGTGGAGCCAGGCTCCAAATCGCAGTTCTTTAACCGAAAAGCATTGGATTAATGAGTACATTTCAACAAGAAATCAACCGTCGGCGCACGTTTGCGATTATTTCGCACCCTGATGCCGCCCAGCCTTTCAACGCTTAAAATCACCTTTCATTGCACACCACAATCACATCTCAACGTACTGAATTTAAAGGATTTTTGTCTTTTTCTCGTTTCTTTGCTTTTCAATGATGTTCAAGCGTAACCTCGGAAAGTGTGTACAAACTTGAGTACAAATTCCGTTTTAGAGGCCTTTGGCGAAAATTCCATGACACAAACCTGGCTGTAGGCCTTGTGGTTACTGGGTTTGGCGTAAAAAGTACTACCGTTAAAAAGAGTCACTTTTTTTGGTAAATGTTTTCATCTGTACCAAATTACAAAATTTAATGAGGGAGTTTATTGTTGGTGTGATTTTTGCTTCAGTGTTTGTTTTTGAAGATGCTTGAAGCGAACCAATACGGTTATTTCTAATTGAGATATCAGACTTACCTTCAAATTTAGTTGCTGTTTACACCATCATTTTGCACTTGTTTTTCGACTTGTGTGTACAAAATTTCCTGTAACTGTGTACAAACTTCCTCTTTGTTGCACTTATCTTCTGGCGATTTGACGCGAGTTCTTCTGTAGCCCTTGCTGTATAATGGCTGAGCGACAAAAGTACTTAGGGAGTTTGATGCGTCAGTTCGCGATTATCAGCGAGAGTATCGCTCTTTTGTCGATGACAAAAATCTCCTTCTGCTTATATGTAATTATGTATCAGATAATGGCTTTTGATATGTAATGGCTAATCGAATTTGTGTTATTTGAGTTACTGTGATATGTTTTTGTATATAATTATTCTTAAGTGATGCATTAAGGCGTATCGAAATGAGCTATGTAACAGAGCAGATACTAGAAAGTCTTCGAGAAGCTCGGGTACGAAAGGGGTTTAGCCAGAGAGAGTTAAGTGCTCGTTCGGGTGTGCCTCAAAGCCATATTTCGAAAATCGAGTCTGGCAGTGTTGATTTAAGAATATCCAGTTTGATTGCACTTGCCCGTGTACTAGACCTAGAGCTATTGGTTGCGCCTAAAAAGTCTGTACCTGCCATCAAGTCGATCATTCGAAGTGGCCAAGGTATTAACGGCATTAGCGATGAGGGTGAGTCAATGTCGCCCGCGTATCAGTTAGAGGAAGACGACGATGACTAACCATGTCTCTACGCTCAACGTGTTGCTGTACGGTGAACCCATTGCCACAATCACCAACGTGGGCAATGACAGAACGCTTTTTGCCTTTATGGATTCGTACATTCATGACGAATCGCGTCCTGTGTTAGGACTTGGCTTTAAAGATTCGCTAGGTGGCCTGCTGACTAGCTTCAAACCGACCCAAACTAAGTTAACCCCGTTTTTCTCTAACCTTTTGCCAGAAGAAACGATGAGAAATTACCTGTCAGAGCGTGCCGGAGTGAACCCCGCGAGAGAATTTTTTTTATTGTGGGTACTGGGACGGGATCTGGCTGGCGCGATCACGGTTGAGCCTGCGGATGGTGAAGCCTTACCACCTAATGTGCATCAAGACATAGAAGATGAAACGAAGACAGATGGGCCAATGCGTTTTTCATTGGCGGGAGTGCAATTGAAGTTTTCAGCTGTGCAGCAGGCAAATGGCGGTTTGACGATCCCAGCAACCGGTCAAGGTGGTTCTTGGATTGTAAAATTACCGTCGTCTCGATTTGAAGCTGTGCCAGAAAATGAATATTCAATGATGGAATTGGCTCGAATGTTGGGAATGGATGTGCCAGAAACGCAGTTACTCCCTATTAATCAGATTGCTAATATCCCAAATGGCATTGGCAAATTTGGTGACAGTGCGTTTGTGATCAAACGTTTTGACCGTGCAGATGGTCAAGCTGTGCACATTGAGGACTTTGCGCAAGTGTTTGGCGTTTATCCTCAAGATAAATACAAAAAAGCGAGTATGCGGAATATTGCTCAGGTTATCGGCATCGAAGGCCAAGACGATGATATCGCAGAATTTACTCGCCGATTGGTGTTCAATACGCTAATTGGAAATGCAGATATGCATTTGAAGAATTGGTCTGTGATCTATAAGGATAAGCTCACAGCATCGATAGCACCTGCTTATGACTTTGTCTCGACCATTCCTTATATCCCCGATGATAGTGCTTCGTTGAAGGTGAGCCGTAGCAAGAAATTCAGTGATTTCACGCTAGATGAGTTATCACACCTAGCAGCTAAAGCCATGCTACCAGAAAAATTGGTGTTAGATACCG
>NZ_JBLBUE010000175.1:0-6856 GCF_047290655.1 Alteromonas sp. AMM-1
CACGGCGCGTCGATAGCTGTATTTTGCATTATTTTTTTCAGTGTATGTTTAACGAAGCTAGCCAAAGCCATCAATGCCAATAAGCAACTTAATCAGCTCGATTTCTTTATTCAGAACGCTAATTCTAAGCAGGGCCTGACGGTTATCGATTCAGAAGAGTCACGTGCGTTCACCTTGGGATTTTTTAGTCCCAGGTCATACATTACAAGTGGGCTTAGCAAGCAGTTAACTTCACAAGAAGTAACAGTGGTTCGCGAGCATGAGCTAGAACATGCGAGAAAACATGACCCACTGAGGAAATATATCTTTTCACTATTCTCAGCTTTTTTCCCGACGTTTATTGCACAACAACTGAATAGTGATTTTTCGCTCGCTTTAGAGCAAGTCGCGGATCAGTCTGTATTGTCCGCAGTAAATGATGAAACAGTGATAGCAAAAACCCTACTCAAAGTATCCAAGTTAAGCCATCACAGTATCGGTACAAAAATGGCAGCCTCAAATTGTCATTTTTCTACCCATCCGTTGACTTTACGTATTGAGTATCTCCTAAACGATAACAAAGGTCAGTCATTTCCGACCTTATTATTTTTATTGTTTTCGGTAACGGCAACCTTACTCAGTACTTTGTCTGTAGATCTATTTCATCACGCGCTTGAACGGCTATTTATCCACTAAATTACCCATTTTATGTTTACGCTTTTAAGGAGCGCTAATGCGATTGTTTATTCCCTTTATTGCAAACGAAAAACCGACCTGCAATCGGTTTTTTGGTCATTTATTTAAGCTTGCTGGTCTCTTTACCGCTTCAATTTATCTCTGTATGTCTATCTCTGTTACAGCAGCTGAAACACCCCGTAACGAATTGACGCTCCGGCAGACGGTAGAGCTTAGTTTGCAAAGCCACCCCGCGCTTGCGTCTTATCAATACCGCCTAAAGAGTGCCGATGCGCAGGCCCAACAAGCCGCTATTGGTGAAAAGCCGGAAATCAATCTGATGCTTGAAGATGCGCTCGGTACCGGCGAAAACACGGGTCTCGACAATGCGCAATCAACGCTTAGTATCAGTTGGGTTTTGCAGGGTGGGCTGCTTGATCAGCGCGTCAAGTCTGCCCAGTCCAAGGCTAACGTAATTGAAATTGAACGTGACATTCAACGTTACGATGTTGCAGCGCAAACGGCACACGCGTTTTTAACGGTATTGGCCTATCAAGAAAGATTAGTTGTGGCTAAAAATGCACAGCAACACGCCGTTCAAATACTTAGAGAAATACAAAAACGGGTGGATGCTGGGCGTTCCCCGTCTGCTGATAAGTTACAAGCTGAGGTTAATTTGGAGCGACGTGAACTTGAGGTAGAAGATATTCAGCACGAATTAAAATCGGCTAAAAAGGTACTGGCATCGCAATGGGGAAGCGCTAATGTTGAGTTTACTCGGGTTAACGGCGCTCTAATACTAAGCGAACAAGTCATTAACTATGACACCCTGGAAAACGAAATAAAGAATAACCCTCAAGTGCGATATTTTTTAACGCAACAGCGGGTTATCGACTCTGAAATCACGTTATCGCGTGAAGAGGTAAAAAATCGGTGGCGATTTAATACGGGGGTTAGGCGCTACGAAGCAACGGAAGATTACGGTTTAACATTTGGCGTATCACTGCCACTGGGTAAATCCACCCGTAACAAACATCAAATTTCGGCACTTAGCGCCGAGCAGGCACGTTACATGGCTGACGCTCGCGCTAAAGAGATACAACTTTCTACTCAGCTGTTTGTACTTTACCAAGAGCTTCAACACAGCTATCACCTCAACACTGCACTCACAGAAAAAATATTGCCGCGCCTAGAGCGAGCGCTTGTTGAAACACAAAAAGCGTATTCACTCGGCAAATACAGCTACAGACAGTGGTATGCCCTACAAAACGAAGTCTTGGATACGAGAATGGAATTGATCGATGTACGTTTAAAAGCGCACAACAATTTGACGGAAATTGAGCGTCTGACGGGGCTGAATTTAATGGAGCTGAACTTAATGGGAACGTCATCTGCAAAAGAATTTGAAAACAACGGGGATAACCAATGATTAACTTTCTTCTACGCCCTTTAATGGTAGGGCTTATTGCTTTTGCTTTTCTTGGGTATGCCGCTTTCAGTTTTGCCAGTGAAGCAGACCATCATGAAGAAGAACCTGAAAAAGGCGAGCACCGCGGTCGCTTATTAAAAGATGGCGATTTTGTACTGGAGCTCGCTATTGTTGAAGCCGGTGTGCCGCCTGAATTTCGTGTCTGGATTATGAATGATGGTAAACCCGTTAAACCAGAGGATGTATCGCTGGTAGTGACCCTAACTCGCTTAGGCAATGTGATTGATACGATCAACTTCAAGCCACAAGCCGATTTTTTACGCGGCGATATGGAAATTTATGAACCTCACTCGTTTGTGGTAACAATTAAAGCCGACCACCAAGGCAAGAAGCATCAATGGCAATACGATAACTTTGAAGGTCGAACACGTATTGAATCCGCCGTGGCCGAGGCGATGGATATTCAAACCGAACTAGCCGGTGAAGCCACGCTGGTGGAAACCATCGAATCGTTCGGCAAGATAGTCCCGCAACCTGATGCCGAGCGCAAAATTAGCGCGCGCTTTGAGGGTGAAATCACAACAGTACATGCGCGCTTAGGACAAACGGTAAAGGCTGGAGATAAGCTCATTACCATCAACAGCAATGAGAGCTTAAAAAGTTTCACCATTAGCTCACCGATTAATGGCGTCGTCACTAGCAAAGCTGCTAATCCTGGTGAGCAAAGTGGCGGCCGAATCTTGATGTCGATTGTTGACACCTCAAAACTTACGGCAGAGCTATCGGTATTCTCAGTTGATCGAAAACGCGTTGCTGTGGGCGCCGAAGTCACCCTGCATGTGAATGGACAAGAGGCTGCATTGACCGGGCGTGTGAACGCAATTGATGCGCAGCTAAACGCAAATCAAGCTAGTACCGTGCGTGTAGAAATTAATAACGCAGATAGTACGCTATCAGCGGGTCAATTTATTACTGGTGACATTGAAGTATCACGTTATGCCGTACCAATTGCCGTGAAACGGGTTGGCTTACAGGCCTTCAGAGACTTTACCGTGGTGTATGCAAAAGTGGGCGACGAATATGAGGTGCGGATGTTGGAGCTTGGGCGTGAAGCCGGAGAATGGGTGGAGGTATTGGGGGGATTAAATCCCGGTACCGAATACGTGACAGATAACAGTTTTATTATCAAAGCCGATATTGAAAAATCCGGCGCTTCTCACGACCACTAAAGGTTACCCGTTTTAAGGAAATAACATGCTTGAATATTTGATTCAATTTGCTATCCAGCGTCGGGCCTTAATTATGGTGGCCGTGCTGGCCATCAGTGGTTTGGGTATTTGGAATTTTACCAAATTGCCCATCGATGCTGTTCCCGATATCACCAACGTACAGGTGATGATCAACACTGAGGCTCCCGGCTATACACCACAAGAGATTGAGCAGCGGGTGACGTTTCCCATTGAAACCGCAATGGCGGGGTTGCCCAACTTACAATACACACGCTCGGTTTCTCGTTATGGGCTTTCACAAGTCACCATTATTTTTAGTGATGACACCGACATATACTTTGCCCGCCAGTTGGTGAATGAGCGCCTATCCAGCGCACGATCCAATCTTCCTCGCTTGCTCGAACCGGAATTAGGCCCTATAGCCACGGGCTTGGGTGAAATCTTTATGTTTACGGTGGACGCCGAACCTGGCGCACTCAATAAGGACGGCTCACTGGTAACGCCCACCGATTTGCGTTCTGTGCACGACTGGATTATTCGACCGCAACTGCTTCGAGTACCCGGTGTGGTCGAAGTGAATCCTATTGGCGGTTACAAACGAGAAATCCTGGTGGCGTTTGAACCTGAAAAGCTACTGGCATTCGAACTCACTCAGCAAGATGTGATTCAGGCGATTCAAAATAATAACCAAAATCGCGGTGTTGGTTTTGTTGAACACAACGGCGCGCAATGGATGCTGCGCGTTCCTGGGCAAAAAGAAACGCTCAATGACATCGGAAACATTGTAATCCGTAGCGACCAAGGTGTACCGCTGCGCATTAAAGATATTGCCAATATTGAAGAGGGAAAAGAATTACGCAGCGGCGCGGCTACCCAAAACGGTCGCGAAGTAGTGATGAGCACCGTATTTATGTTGGTCGGTGAGAACAGTCGCACCGTGGCCAAAGCCGTCGCAGAAAAACTGGATGAAATTAAACAAGGCTTGCCCGAAGGAGTTACTGCAACGGCCGTTTACGACCGAACCACGCTGGTCGATAAAACCTTAAAAACCGTGCAAACGAATTTACTCGAAGGCGCTTTACTCGTCATTGTCATCTTGTTCTTTTTACTGGGCAATGTGCGCGCTGCTTTGCTGACCGCCGCAGTCATTCCGATCGCTATGTTAATGACGGTAACAGGCATGGTACATGCCGGTGTCAGTGCCAATTTAATGAGTCTGGGAGCGCTGGATTTTGGTTTGCTCGTGGATGGGGCCATTATCATTGTCGAAAATTGTTTGCGACGCCTCAGCCATGCTTCTTCTCCTGGCAAAACTTTGGACACTAAAGAACGCTTTGACATTGTTTTTCACGCAACACGTGAAGTGATTCGTCCTGCGTTATTCGGGGTATTTATTATCACGGCCGTTTACTTGCCCATTTTTGCGCTGACAGGTGTGGAAGGAAAAATGTTCCACCCTATGGCCTTGACCGTCGTGATCGCATTACTCTGCTCGATTGTATTGTCGATTACCTTTGTTCCTGCCTGCGTTGCATTAATGTTCAAAAAACCTGTGACAGAAAAAGACAGCGCGATTATTAAAGTGTCGCGTTCTGTTTACGAGCCGCTACTCAACATTGCGTTAAAGGCGCGCTGGATGGTAGTGGCGACCGCACTTGTATTGGTGGTGGGCTCGGCTTGGCTGGCTACGCGCTTGGGTAGTGAGTTTGTGCCCAACTTGGATGAAGGCGATATTGCGATGCACGCGCTGCGCATTCCTGGAACCTCATTGAGTCAGGCCGTAGACCTGCAAAAAACCCTTGAAGCAAAAATAAAAGATATGCCGGAAGTTGAACGCATCTTTGCCAAGGTGGGTACCGCCGATGTAGCAACGGACGCAGTGCCTCCTAGCGTGGCCGATAACTTCATTATTTTAAAACCTCGTAATGAATGGCCAGATCCAAATAAAACCAAAGCTCAAGTAGTGGACGATTTAGCCGCATTGGTTGAACCGATTCCCGGCAACCGCTATGAGTTTTTACAGCCCATTCAGATGCGATTTAATGAGTTACTCTCGGGCGTTCGTGCAGAATTGGCCATTAAAATATTTGGGGATGATTTCGAGCAATTAGACGAGCTGGGGAACGATATTCAACAAGCCATTGCCAGTGTGGAAGGCATTGCCGATGTACAAATGGAGAAAACCACCGGCCTCCCGATTATGACCTTGCAACCCAAAATCGATGTGCTTGCGCAGTATGGCTTAGCCGTGAGTGAATTGCAGGACCAGCTGGCCATTGCCTTGGGTGGTGAAGTCGCTGGCCAGTTTTATCAGGGCGACCGGCGCACGGATATTGTGGTGCGTTTGCCAGAAACGCGTCGAACGGATATGGATCGCTTAAAGTATCTACCCATCCAGCTATCTAACGACAGCGCTGTTCCCTTGCAGGAATTAGCAACGATGGAACTGGTGGACGGCTTTAACCAAATCAACCGCGAAAACGGCAAGCGCCGTGTATTTGTGACCGCCAATGTACGTGGACGTGATTTAGGCTCTTTTGTTTCCGACATTCAATCCAAAATTAAAGACTCCGTAGATATTCCAGCAGGCTATTGGGTCGAGTACGGTGGCACCTACCAAAAGCTGCAATCGGCTTCAAAGCGTTTAACTCTGGTGGTGCCGATTACGCTAATCATGATTGTAGGCTTGCTGTTTCTCGCTCTGGGATCATTCAAAGATGCCCTCATTATTTTCACAGGCGTGCCTCTTGCACTTACCGGAGGCGTTCTGTTTTTGGTGCTGCGTGATATCCCGTTTTCCATTTCCGCAGCGGTTGGCTTTATCGCCTTGTCGGGCATTGCTATTTTAAATGGCTTGGTGATGGTGTCGTTTATTCGTGAGTTAATTCAGGATGGATTAAGTGTTGAAAAAGCCATTGTTGAAGGTGCGCTGACGCGGTTACGCCCAGTATTAACAACGGCACTGGTAGCGTCCTTAGGTTTTGTGCCCATGGCCTTAAATACCGGCATAGGGTCAGAAGTGCAGCGCCCACTTGCCACGGTGGTTATTGGCGGGATTATTTCATCAACGTTGTTAACGCTGTTTGTCTTGCCTGTGCTTTATCGCTTGGTACATCGAGATAAGTCACGACTCAACCACGCCTAGATGGCCAAAGACATCTTTAAAGTAACAGTAACGTTTATATAACATTATTTGAGGACATTATGATTAGATCAATAACGATGGGGTTGCTGTGTTTCATCAGTGCTAACGCTATGTCGCACGGCATGTCAGCTGAAGACCAAGCCAGAATATTGAATGCTGGGTACTTAGAATATATGCATCTGGGCGCGACGCATATGTTATCTGGCTACGACCACTTGCTGTTCCTGTTTGGCGTGATGTTTTTCCTAACCCGCTTTCGCGATATTTTGAAATTCATTACGGCGTTTACCGTTGGTCATTCAATCACACTGGTATTTGCAACGCTTTGGGGGATAACCGCAAATTACTATTTGATTGATGCCGTTATCGCTTTAACCGTGTGTTACAAAGCGTTTGATA